>NZ_JBEXNT010000037.1:0-65146 GCF_040611255.1 Kitasatospora sp. NPDC002965
CCTGCGCTTCGTGCCAGCGCTGAGCTGCCATGACCGCGGCGACCAGCGCCACCAGAAACCCGAGGACGGCCGCTACGTCGTTGCGGCCGGCCGCGTAGGTGGCGTTGGACAGGGCCTGTGAGGAGGTGCGCGACAGCTCGCGCGCCTCGCCGTCGAGATCGCGTTGTCCCGGTGCCCGCCCGGCCCGCTCGAACTCGATCGCTGCGAGCCTGATCTGACCGCGCACCAGCATCGGGGAGATCAGTGCGGCGACGACCACCAGGTCGCCGAGTGCGGCAACGTCGCCCGCACCCTGGAGCAGTCCGCCAAGGCCCAGCTGTTCGGCTGCCGATCGGACCTTGGCCTCGACCGTCTGCCAGATCTCGGCGGCCGGAATGTCCGGCGCGCTGGTCGGCTTCTGCCAGCGCTCGCGCACGCGCGGCAGCGACAGGTCGTAGGCCAGTCTGCTGCCGGAGAACCACACTGCCCGCTGCCCGCCGTCGCGGTCGCCGGGCAGCGCCACCGAGTAGCCGGTCACGTTGCCGTCGGGGGCGATGCGCTGCTTGACGCGGACGCCGGCGGCTTCGACCTTGGCGAAGAAGTCGGCGTCGCTGACCGCGGTCGCCGCTGCCGTGCGCACTATCCACTGGAGCTCCTCGCGCGGAGTCTGCGACAGTCCGCGTTGGGCTGCCTTCTCCTGCTCGCCCTTCGTCGGCCAGCGCTTCGCGGTCTTGTCTCCGTCCGTCAGCCGACGCAGTCCCCAACGCACCTCGAAACGGCGCGCGACCTGGTGCATCTTCGGGATGTCCTGGCGCAGGTTCGGCCGACGGCCGTCCTGCCTGGCCAGCGTCGCCACGATGTGAATGTGGTCGTCCGCGTGCCGCACCGCCACCCACCGGCAGCCGCGGTCATCACCGTGCGGGACGATGCCGGCGGCGTGCATCATCTCCCGCGCGACCTCCGCCCACTCCTCGTCAGTCAGGGTCCGATCCTCGGGGGCGTTGCGCACCGCGATGTGGTACACGTGCTCGTCCGGGCGCTTGCCGCGCAGCGCGTGCACGGGCGCGTCCAGCAGCATCCCCAGGTCCCCGATGGTGAGGTCCCCTGGGAAGCGCACGGGGTCCTTCTTCACCATCTCCGGGTCCCACGCGGCCACCATGTGCGGGTCGATGTGTTCGTCCCGCCGGCCGGGTCCGTAGAGGTAGAAGAGCAGCCCTGCGGTGTCGCTCCCACCGTCGGCCTTCTTCGGCATCATGATCCGTCGCGCCTCTCGCGCATCACCTGGAGCGTGGCGTCGTCCAGCCGCTTGACCGCGGCCTCCACACGAATGGACACCGCCTCCAACTGAGCCGGGGTGACCGTCCCGCCCGAGTTCAGCACGAAGGCGATCTGGTTGAAGTTGTTGCCGATCCGGCCGAGCTCACCGCGGGACTGGATGAGCTCGGCAAGGACCTCCCTCGCGTCCACCGAGACCGGCACCACGATCTCCTTCGCCACCGCCAGTGCCGCCCGCGCGGCCCAAGCGGCTGGCGCCATTCCCTCACGGCCTGCCGCCTCGTGCAGCACTGCTAGCTCGTTGTCGTTGAACGCGAGATTCACCCGGTGAGATCGCGGTGCATCTGCCTGCCGCTCCCGGCGCCGAACCCGCTGCTTGTCAGCCACCCAACCCCCTACGCTCGTCAACGCCGGTCCGTGCTCGGACCCACTCAACGGCCCAAAGCGAATCGGAACGATCCGCGGGCCGCTGCCGCTTATTGGAACAATAAGCACTAACTCGCTACAGGTAGTTAGCGTCAGAAAGTCTGCTGACCGGCGGCATCAGGGTACGGCGAAAGCCTCTGCCGTCCTGCGGGATTTCGGGTAAACGGCCTGTGCCGCGGCCGGTGCCGGCTCTACGATGCCGAGCATGACGACCGTTGACGATGACTTCATCCAGCAGATGAACGCGATCCAGGCTGCGCGCGCTGCGGCGATCCAGCCGCTCGCCGAGATCCGTTCCGAGCGCAACCGCCTGTTGCTGCTCTTGGCCGCCACCGACGAGCCGTACGCGAAGGCGTACGCCGCGGCTGAGGCCGCCGGCTGGAGTGCCGGGGAGCTCACGACGCTCGGCGCCGAGGCGCCGACCCGTCGGGCGACCGGCCGTCCGCGCAAGGTCGTGGTCAGGAAGCCTGCGAAGAAGGACACGGCGCCCGCTTCCGCCCCCGCCGCTGACGCTGACGCAAGCTAGGGCGAGAGCCGCACTTCGGCGACAACGGCGGGCTGATCAGACCGGCCGAGACATCGGTCGGAGAACAAGGTGAGCGCGGCACCCCGGTTCGGGTGCCGCGCTCACGTGTGTACCGCTCCCTCCCCGGCTGTTCGATCGTCCGGTCGGGCTTCTCCGTGTCAAGGTCGTACGTCCGCTGCTCGGCCTTCGCTCCTTCGTCGCTGCGGCCTGTGCTGCGGGCGCTCCACCTTGACACTCCGGCGCCCGACCTCTTCGACAGCCATACCGGGGAGGGGTCGGGGGGCGGTCAGCGCCTTGGGTCGGCCCGGGCTGATGTCTCCTCGCGGGTGCCGCAACGAGAGCGGCGCGAATGACGCCCCTCTGCCCATGGAAAAGGTCCCGTCTCCCGGTGAACGGGGAGACGGGACCGGCCCGGATATCGACTCGCCAAGGCCGTGGTGTCACCAGGTAGCACTGGCGAAGATCACGGGCGCCACCAACGCGTGCAGCTCGCCCTGGAGCGCAACCGCCGGGAACTCGGCGATGGTGTCGAAGGGGCCCGTCATCAGCATCACCGCGCGGTGGACGTTCGCGGCACGCCGCCAGTCTCGGCTGAGCAGCAACGTGTCCTGGAACCACACCTGGCCACCGGGACGGGCGACTGTCAGGTGCTGCTCGCTCAGGACCGCGGACCACTGCGGGTTCACCTGGGCCGCTTCCGGATCGGCCGACCAACCGTCGGCATCGAGTACCACCCGGAGGGGACTGCGGGGCCCGTGGGGGATCATCAGCGCGGGCCGGCCACGGATGAGCTCGGGCCAGGGGCGGCCGTCAAATCCGCTCGCGGTCACCTGCACTGCACAGGGGAGCATGCGTCCCGGTCGTGCCCCGAGCACGAGGTCGTCGTCGGTCACTGTGTGGCCTCGGGATCGGTGAGGTAGGTCAGCCGGTCTCCGCCGTCGGTCTCGCGGATCGGTGAGGCGGTCAGGATGGTCAGGCGGTGCTCGGCCGGCCTGCTCGGGCGTGTCGAAAGCCTCGCCCAGTTCAGGCCCTCGATCGTGAGCTCGGGGGCCTGGCGGATGGTGTCGGCTGCCAACTGAAACGCTCCGGCCTGGGTCAGGCTCTGACGGTGCAGGGCCGTCAGCGCACCCTCGGGCACGACCGTGTCGGCGTCGAGATAGACGACGACTCTGCTGTTCGTGGCTTGACTGTGAGTCGGGTCGTGGCTGTCGCTGAGCTCGGGGTCGATCGCGGACACCAGCAGCGTCACGCGGTAGTCGGGCAGCGGGTTCCACAGGGCTCCGTGCACGGTGAGCGTGTCGGCGAATCGAAGGGCGTCGGCCGCGGCTTGCAGGGCGTCCGCCTGCGTGGAGCCGGCGCACTCCAGCGCGGTGTAGGCGTTCACGGTCACGTCGTTCTCGCCGAACGCGTTGAGGTAGCTGAGGGCCTTGTGCGCGTCGCCGATGGTCCGCATCAGGTCCTGCCCGATGGCTGAGGAGATCGGGCGCGGAGCTACGGCGGCGGGTCCCTCCGAGGGGCGCATCGCCGGTGTGAGGTCGGGCCGGTGGCCGTCGCCGTCGTGCGGCTCGGCGGGAGAGTTCAGTGTGGGTGCCATGACCGGAACATAGGGTCGGCGGCGGGCTCGATGCCCACGCAAAGTGCGTGGGTTACCGAACGGCGTCCGGGCACAACAAGGTCCCCGGAGTCGGCGGGCGACTCCGGGGACCTGGACCGCGCACCGGCCACGGGGGAACGGCTGGCGGCGGTCGCTCAGGGGGTGGTGACCGGCTCGCCCGCCGACGTTCCGGTCACCGCCCGGCTCAGTGCGGCGAGGCTCCGCCGGGTGCGCTGCGCGTCAGCTTCGAGCAGTGCCCCGCGAAGCTCGGCGGGGTTGAAGAACGGGCTGCCGAACTCGCCTCTGCTGCTCAGCCACGTGGCAGCCTGGTGGCACTGCAACCGGTTGGCGGGAACCAGCAACCAGGAGCCGGTCGAGAGCACTCGCACTCCCGGCAGATCCCGGCATCCGTCCGCGGTGCCGACCGCGGTGCCGACCGCCACCAGGACGACCAGCTCGCGCCGGTCGTAGTCGGCGAGCACCGGGTATCCGGCGTCCAACGGCAGCGTGAGGATGTCCAGTGCGGCGAGTCCGAGCTCAAGGGGCGCCACAACCGCATCCCAGTCGAGCCCGCACGGCGTCAGCACGACGGTGTGCTCGCAAGCGTGACGCATCCGGTGAAGAACCAAGTCGTCCGGCTCGCCCAACGCCGCCCACGGCGGGACATCGGGTGGAGTGAAGTCCGCAGAACTGCCCATCCCTGCACCGTAGGACCGGTACAACGGAATGAGCCCACGCACTGTGCGTGGGTCGTGGTGGTGGTCCCAGCTCGGAGCAGCAGCATGGACAGTCAAGGCATCGGTCGCCGCGTCGCCTACTGGCGGTCGCGCCGACGCATGACGCACGCAACACTCGCCTCGCTGCTGGAGCGGTCGGTGCGGTGGGTGGAGGACCTGGAAGGTGGCCGGCGGCAGAGCGACCCGCGGCTCTCGGTGCTGGAGGCCATCGCGCGCGTTCTCCAGATCGAGCTGGGCGCGCTGCTCGCCGATGCGCCCACTGCGCAGTGCGCTGACGCGGTAGAGCTGGCGCAGATCCGGGCGACGCTCCAACGTCATGATGTGATCACCGGAACGGCTGGCGCCGACTGCGCCGACCCTCTCCCGGTGCACGTGCTGCGTGCCCAGCTCGTGCACGCGCGCTCCGCGTTCCAGGCCGGTCGGTTCGGCTTGGTCAGCCGGTCCGTCCCCGAGCTGCTGGTGACCACCAACACGGCCGCGGCCCTGCTGTCGGGCGATGACCAGCTGACGGCCTACCAGCTGCTCGCCCTGACGCTGGAGCTCGCCGAAGCCGCCGCGATCAAGGCGGGCGACACCGACCTGGCGACCGTCGCCGGCCACCGGGCGGTGGCTGCTGCTGAGCGCTCCGAAGACCCGGTCATCATGGCGTCCTCGGCGCGCCACCTGGCCGACGCCATGACCTGCCACGGCCAGCCGGAAGCGGCGGTTGCCTTCGCGCTGGCCGCCGCTGCCCGGCTCGCGCCCGCCCTCCTTGCGCGCGGCGGTACGCCTGCGGCCACCAGCGTGCTCGGGATGCTCTACCTCAAGGCGGGACTGGCGCAGGCCGCGGTGGCGGAGTCGCTCGGCGAGACCCCCGCGGTGGACGCGGTGTTCGACCTTCTTGGTGAGGCCGACGGGCACGCGAGTCGGTTGGGCCGGCGCGACGGCAACGAGCTCTGGACCGCCTTCGGCACCACCAACTGCCAGCTGTACCGGGTGGCCGCGCACGTGCAGCTCTTCGACGGCGCCGCCGCGGTGGCGGTCGCCACCGAGATCCCGCCGCCGGCGACCGCGGCTTTGCCGCGCGAGCGCCGTGCCCACCTCTGGGGCGATCTCGCCCGGGCGTACACACAGGCCGGCCGCTACGAGGATGCCGTCACCACCCTGCTGCGTGCCGAAGACGAAGCGCCGGAGGAAGTGCGCTGCAGGCCTCGGACCCGGCTCCTGGTGGAGGACCTGCGACTGCTGGCGGGCAGCTCTGGCCAGGGGCGCTTGCGCGCACTGGCCGGGCGCTGTGGACTGCCGCAATGAGTCGCACTCTCTACATCATCGGCTGTGCCGCCCCGCCCGCCCGCCGGATCGCCGTCGGCATCCGCGCCGCGCAAGCGGCCGGCTGGGACACCTGCCTGGTCCTGACCCCGTACGCCTACCGGTGGCTCACCGAAGACCCCGACCCGGCGCTGGAGTTCACGCTCGACGCGCTCACCGAACTGACCGGGCACCCGGTGCGTCACCGGTACAAGCTGCCCGTGGAGCCGGACGTGCTGCCGCCGGCGGACGCGTTCCTGGCGGTGCCGTTGACCTTCAACACGATGAACAAGTGGGCGGACGGGCACTCGGACACGCTGGCCGTCGGTCTACTGACGGAGGCCTTCGGTCTCGCGCACCGACCGCCGGTCGTCGCTCTGCCGCACTGGAACGATGCTCAGGCCGCCCACCCGGCCGTCGAGCGCAACGTCGGGGTGCTCCGCGCGGCCGGCGCCACCGTGCTGCTGGGTGGTGAGGACGGCTTCGTCCCCCATCCGCCCGGCCGGAGCAGGCCGGATGCGTACCCGTGGTCGGCGGCCGTCGCTGCGCTGCCGACCCTCGTGTCGGACTGACGTACCGACAGCTCACCGCCCGACCCGGTCGGCAAGGCGCCCACCGCGGTGATCGCCACGGCCACCGTCCCAGGCCGCAACGGGCCCACCAGGGGCGCATGAGGGCCCCGGCGGGCTCCACGATCATCGTGGAGCCCGCCGGGGCCCTCTGTCGCCGCACACGACCGCGGCTCGACCGCCGGCCGCGGTCGCCTACTCGATCGGCTCGAAGTCGGCGCCGCACGCCCGGCACATGATCCCGCCGAGCTCGAACATCCCCGGGGTGACCCACATGGTCCGCGGGACGCTGCAGGAGCATCCGACCTTGAGTCGCTTCCCCGCGCGGGTCGGCGTCAAGACGCGACCGACCTGGTCCTCGGCGAACAGGCCCTCCTCCGCGGTGCTGGGGACGACGGGGGTCGCCGGGCCGGGGATCGCGGAGAACTCGAGTACGGCAAGGGCGAACGCGTACTTGTCCACGGTCGCGTCCGGCAGCGTGACCGCGGCGAACCCGATGCGGTTGGTCGGCTTCTTCGGCGCCGTGAACCCGAGCTCCACGGCAAGCTGCGCGAAGTAGTGGTTGTGGTACCGGCCGCCCTCGCTGCTGGTGTCGCGCAGTCCGCGCTTGGCTGCCAGCGCGTGCACCGCCTCGTGCAGCAGCGCGAACAGCAGCTCGCGCGGCTCGCCGTGGAGAGCGGCGCTGCTGACGTAGAGCTCTCCCACGGCAGTGTTGCCGGTGCTCCAGCGGCCGGACGTGAACTGGGCGAGTTTCGCCGACCGGGCCGGACCGGTGACGGCGACGACGGTCGGAACGTCCGGGTGGTTGCTGCGGATCTCGGCCCACATCGCCTCAAGGTTCCCCGCGATTCGGGAGCCGTGACCGGGTGAAGTGCGCACGGCAGAGCTTGACATGTCCACGTCAGGTCACATCCTTGGTCATGTCGACAAAGCGCGAGTAGTGACCCTGGAAGGCCACCGTGATCGTGGCCGTCGGCCCGTTGCGGTGCTTGCCGACAATCAGGTCGGCCTCGCCGGCGCGGGGGGACTCCTTCTCGTACGCGTCCTCCCGGTGGATCAGGATGACCATGTCCGCGTCCTGCTCGATCGCGCCGCTCTCACGAAGGTCGGAGACCATCGGCTTCTTGTCCGTACGCAGCTCCGGGCCGCGGTTCAGCTGGGCAACAGCAATCACCGGCACGCCGAGCTCCTTGCCCAGCTTCTTCGCCGCCCGGGAGATCTTCGTGACCTCCTGCTGCCGGTTCTCGTACCGACCCGCGCCGAACTCAACGAGCTGCAAGTAGTCGATCACGATCAGGCCGAGCCCCTGGGGCGTCATCGCCTGGCGTCGGGCCTTCGTGCTGATGTCCATCATGGTCAGGCTCGCATCGTCGTCCACGACCATCGGGGCGGCCGAGATCCGCGGGGTGCAGTTGCTGACGCGCTGCCAGTCCTCTTCGGTCATGTTGCCGGTGCGCATGTGGTGGAGCGCGATGGTGCCCTCGGCCGACAAGATCCGCATGTGCAGCTCTCGGCGCGGCATCTCCAGGGAGAAGAACATGGACGGGAGACCGCGGCGGATGCTGCACTCACGGGCAATGTCCATGGCTACGGTGGTTTTCCCCATAGCTGGCCTCCCGGCAATGACGATGAGCTGGCCCGGCTGGAGACCATCCGTCAGAGCGTCCAGATCTGCGTACCCGGTCGGGATGCCGGAGATCTCGCCCTTCTTCCGCTTGCCCCTCGCCTCCATCCAGTCGAGCGTCTCGTCCAGGCCCTCGCCCAACGGCTGCTCGGTGCCCTTGCTCCGTTGCTCGGTGATGGCGTAGATCTCGGCGCCGGCCGCGTTCACGATCTCGTTCACGTCGCCCTCGGCGGCGTAGCCCATGCCGGCGATCCGGGTGCCGGCCTCGACCAGCCGGCGCAGCACCGCCTTCTCCCGGACGATCTCGGCGTAGTACGCGGCGTTGGCGGCCGTCGGCACCGAGTTCACCAGGGTGTGCAGATAGCTGGGGCCGCCGACCCGGGTGATCTCGCCGCGCTTGGTCAGCTCGTCGGCCACAGTGATCGGGTCGGCCGGCTCGCCGGCGGCGTAGAGATCGAGGATGGCGAGGTGGACCAGCTCGTGCGCCGGGCGGTAGTAGTCGGCCGCCTTGAGGCCGCTGTCGCTCACGTCGCCGATCGCCGACTTCGTCAGCAGCATGCCGCCCAGCACGGACTGCTCGGCCGCGAGATCCTGCGGGGGGACTCGCTCGAAGTCGCCGCTGGGGGCCTGCTCGGTGTAACTGTCCCAGCTGCTGTCATCTGACTCTGCGGGCCTGGGTGCGACTACGCTCATGGGTGATCTCCTGTTCGAGGTCATGGCGGCCGGGCCTTTCCACGGGTTCCCCGGCCGCCGGTTCTTTTTGTCAGGCGGCGACGGCGTTGGCCGGCTGGCCGGCCGGGCAGCGATACGGGCCGCGCGCGTTCACCGGGTCCTTGTAGTGGGTCGGGACCGGGGCGTACGGATCGCAGTCCGCGCACTTCGCCAGGGTGGTGCTTCGCTGCGCCGGGAGCTTGGGCTCGGCGGGGGCGCCGAGCTTCTGCGCACCGGTGGCGCCGTCCAGGCCGCACCAGGAGGCCTGAGTCGAGCCCATCCACCGGGCGAGTTCGATCAGCCAGGGGATCGACTTGCCCTTCGCGATCAGGCCGGCAGCCGAAGCGTCGAACTCCTGAGCCGCTCCCCGCCTGCGGTGCGGGCCGAAGCCGGCTTCGATTCGGGCGGTCACCCAAGCTCCGCGGATCTGATCCAGTGCACCTGCGGCAACACCCTGCTCGGCCTTGCTGGCAGCCGGGTCCGGCTGTTGATCTTGCGGCGCAGCGATCTTCTCTTCTTCGGTGACCGTCGGGGCAGCGGGGTCCACGTGGGCACCCGGTGCGGAAGAAGAAGAAGGGACTGAGTTAAAGGACAGAGTTGGGGTGCTTGAAGCACCCGGGTTCGGTGCTTCAAGCACCCGGGTGCTTGAAGCACCCGGGTCAAAAGCGGACGAATCGTCACTATTCAGGTGGGGGGTGCTTGAAGCACCCGGGGTGCTTGAAGCACCCCCCTTGGGCTTGTCGGCACCACGCTTCGTGCCCTTGTCGGCGCGGGGCTTGCGCTCGGGCGCGGCCAGCAGATCCGGCCGTCCTTCGGGGGTCAGCGGGCCGAGACCGCGTTCGGCGCGTTCGGCGTTCACCTTGGCGAGTTGGCCGGCGCCGTAGTAGGAGTACGGAATCAGGAGGTCGTAAACTTTCGGCCGCTTGTACTCGGGGATGTGCGCCGCGGCGCGCTGGTCGCCCTCGCGGATCACCCCCCGGTCCTCCAAGGCGTTGAGCCT
The DNA here is from genome assembly GCF_040611255.1 of Kitasatospora sp. NPDC002965. Taxonomy (NCBI): domain Bacteria; kingdom Bacillati; phylum Actinomycetota; class Actinomycetes; order Kitasatosporales; family Streptomycetaceae; genus Kitasatospora; species Kitasatospora sp. NPDC002965. The sequence continues at coordinate 9,729 of NZ_JBEXNT010000037.1, forward strand.
CCGCGTGACGACGGACTTGTCGCACAGTGCCGAGCCGGCGAGGGTGTTCCTCGACTTGTAGGCGCTGGTGCCGTCGGAGTTAGCGTTCTGGGCCATGCTCACGAGGATCAGCCGCTCGTAGGGGTCGGCTACGGGGGAGTGTTCGAGAGCCCACTCGATGGCGAGGAAGCTCACCGGGCGCCTCCGGGAGTGAAGCCGAAGTCCGCGGTGTACAGGCTGTGGGGCAGCCGAGCATGAAAATCGCCCTCAAGGGGCGTGGGAACTTGCGTAAGACCGGGCAACGCGGGCATCCTTTCCCGCGTACGCAACGACGGCCGCACCCCCAGTTGGGGGCGCGTCGCCCCGGTACACCCGAGCGAGGAAGGGCCAATGGCCTAAACTCATCTGCCCGAGTGCCAGCCGGGGGTGTTACCGTCGATTTGTACGCTTGTGGACCATTGGCCCGGCACACTCGATCCCCATCGAGCCGGGCCTTTGGTGTATCTACAGGTCATTGTGAGCGAAGGTCACGCTCAGCGGGTCGAAGGTTACCGCCAGTCCAGGGTTGGTAAGCAAGTCGGCGCGCCGGAATGGGTGTACTGACTTTATGACGCTGGATCACCGCTCGAAAAGCTATATCTAGTGGAGCTCTCCGGAGAGAGGCCCTAGATGTGGTGATCCGAGCCGCGGGTTCCGGGGGAACTAGCCCCCCGGAACCCGGACGTCTGTCAGGCCACCTTGCGGTGCGTCAGGTTGTGCTCGGTGACGACCAACTCGGTTACCTCGATGACGCGGCCGTCCTGGTCGCGGGTGACCCGCAGGACCAGAGAGACCGCGGCAGGGTTCGGCAGGTCGAGACGCTCGCGCTGCTCCGCGTTCGCCAGGGCCGGCCGAGAGTCCTCCGTCTGGCTGATCGTGAGGCCAGCCTCCTCGAAGCGCGTGAGCATCCCGCCGGGGCCGGTGCTCTCCTGGCGCAGGATCGGGATCAGGTCAACGATCTCCGATCGGAACCACGAGCAGGCCGTCTGGAGCCGGACGTCGCCGGCCAGCATGAGGCGGTCGCGGACGAAGGTCTCGGTGCCCGGCTCGACCCCGAGCAACTCGGCGATGTGGGCGGGGGCAGGCCGGTCGTCCAGCTTGGTCGTGACGGTGGCCTGCATGCCGGCATCCTTCACGTCGGCGTAGAACCCGCGCTCGGCGCCGTCCGTCGGCCCGGTCAGGTTGGTGCCCAAGCGCTTGATGTTGAATTCGGTCATGGTGGTGTCCCTTCCTTGGGAAGTTGCTGTTGAGGTGTGATCCCGGCGTGTGAAGTCCGCAGGGAGCTAGCTGTCGAAGACCAGCGAATTGCGTCCAGTCATGACGATCTGGGTGACTTCAAGGACACGGTCATTCTGGTCTCGGGTCACCCGCGTGACTCGCAGGACGGCCGCTGGAGCGGTGAGGTTGAGCAGCTTGCACTCGTCCAGCGTCGCCAAGGCGGGGAAGACCACGTTGCGTTGCTGGATGGTGAGTCCGAGGTCCTCGAAACGCTGCAAGTACCCGCCAGGGCCCGTGACCTCTTCCCGCAGGATCGGGATGGCCTCGGATATGGCGGGGAGGAACCAAGTGGCGGCGTGCTGGTAGACCAACCCGTCACCCTTTTGGATGCGGTCACGGACCAGGGTCCGACTGCCGGGTTCGACGCCAAGGAGCTCGGCGACCGCTTCCGGTGCAGGGCGATCTTCGATCGTGGCCGCGACCGAGTAGGCGATGCCTGCTGCCGCCATATCGGCCGGCAGGCCGCGGGTCTCGCCCGGCGTCATCAAGCTCGAAGTCAGCCGCTTGAGCTTGGCCGTGTCGTTCACGATCGTGCCTCGACGCTTCCGGACACTCAGGAGCCCTTCGGCCTCAAGTTGGCCGTAGGCCCGACGGACGGTGCTCTCCGCGAGACCCACCTGAGCAGCCATGTCGGCCTGCTTCGGCATGGGGTCGCCAGGTGCATAATCACCCGCTTTGATCTTCTCTCGCAGCTCGGCTGCGAGGTTCTCCCACTTGGGGCTGTTGGCGGCGTTCACGGCGGGCCTTTCGGTATGACGTGCCGTCACCATAGCCATAACCGCGACCCGAAGTCCAATAAGCACGTGGTTATTGACGACGTGTCACAGGCTGTGCCAGAGTCGTCCTTGTCGCCAGCCGGACCGGGACGCGACCCCGGAAGGGCAGGTCGATAGATGCACTACCGCCATGCCGCTGACCGGGTGATTTGCTCGGGAAAAGGCACAGCGGGCTTCGGGAACGCGACTCCCCTGGCCCGCTGCTGGACGGTCCCGATCAACCTCAATCCAACTGAGGGAGTGAACCGCCGTGCGCACTATGCTGCCCTATTCCGCCGTGCAGACGCACATCGACCCCAGCACGATGGCCGATTTCGTGGCCGAGATGATGGTCGAGTACGACCTCTTCGAACTCTCCACCGAGATGGGCGTTGACCTCCTCGCCTTCGCCGAGCACGTGCTCGGCGAGGACGCCGAGGAGCGTGCCGCCCGCCTCGCCGCCGCCGCGGACATGCTCGCCGACGACCCCACGCTGTACGTCGAGACGTTCCGCCTCGCGTCCCGCTCGCTGGGCTCCGCCAGCTCGAACCGGGACGCCGCGATCTACCTGCTGCCCACGGCCGGCGCTCGCCTCACCAGCACCCGGAGGGCCGCCGCGTGAGCGACGACAGGATGGCCCTCCTCATGCCCCTCTTCTACTTCCGGACCGTCCTCGCCGCTGCCTTCGCCGGCTGGATGACCGCGACCCACGCGAACCCGACCTTCACCGTGGAGCAGACCGCGATCTACGCGGCCATCAGCTTCGGCTTCGCCCTCTGGGCCCTCAACGAGGGTTGGGCGCGACTCCAGACGCAGGTTCGGAGGTTCGGGCGATGAGCTACACCCGCCGCACCTTCGGCCGACTGGCCGTCGCCGCCCTGGACTTCCTCTTCGAGCCCGTGAAGAGCGCGGGGCTGCTGGCCGCGCTTGGCGCCGATCTGGTGATCTGGCCGAACGACATCCAGCGTGTCGCTGAACACCGTGGCCTGTTCGTGGTCGTCCTCGGTATCGTCGCCGCGCTCGACGCCATCGCATGGTTCTGGCCGGCGCCGACCGAGCCGGTCGAGTTCGACCCGTACGGGATCTACGACGAGCACCTCTTCGACAATCCCGAGATCCCGCTCCTGTCGGCCGACCAGGCCGCGGCGAAGCTCTGGGCCCTCGGGCTGCCGGCCGCCGAGATCGCCGCCATCTTCGACATCCCCCAGCACAGCAGCACCACCCGCATGAAGGAGATCACCCCGTGAGCACCGACCTGTCCGACTTCTACGCGGAGAAGCGGCGTGACCGCGCCGAATCCGCCGAGCAGGCCAGAAAGGACAAGGCCGCTGAGGCTCAGCTCCGACGCGACGAGGCAGCGACTGCCGCCGAGCTCAAGCGCCAGGACGCCAAGGCCGCGGCGGAGCTCAAGCGCCAGGAGCGCCGCGAGGTCGAGCAGCGCAAGAAGCGCGAGAAGGCCGAACGCCTGGCCCGCCGTCAGCAGCGGATCGAGTCGGCCCGGACGTGGCTGGCGGAGGAGTCCGACACCGCGTTCTCGATCGCGATGATCGTCCTGGCCGTGGTGCCCGCGATCATCTCGCAGGTCGGTGCGCTCGACGGCAAGACCGACACCGGGTCGGCTGTCTCGCTGGCGCTGATGCTGGAGCTCGGCGCCTGGTCAGCCACCGTGGGCGCGTCCAGGGCGATGCGCGACGGCCGCCCGGTCACCCCGTACCGGCTGGCGATGTGGGGATGCGCCGCCGTCGCCGCGGCGATCAACGTCTCCCACAACGGCGGACTCGGCTCCTGGTTCGGCTGGGTGATGGGCGCCGCGTCGCTCGCCGGCGTGGGCTTCTGGGAGCTGAGGTGCGTCGGGCGCCACGGCACCAGCCGCCGGACCAAGGCCCAGCGCGTCGAGGACAAGCAGCGCGCCCGGCACACCAAGATGCGCCGCAAGCACTTCCCCGACCTGTGGACGCTGGCCGACCGCATCCTCGCCGACGCCGAGTTCGGCAGCATCACGCAGGAGCAGGCGTGGGAGCAGGCGCGGGAGGTCTACCACGGCACCACCAAGCCCGGCATGACGCCGGCCGTCGTGGCGATGCGCAGTGTTACCCGCCGACGGATGGAGCAGGCGCTGGCCGTCGATGGGGAGGCCGACCCGCTGTTCCCCGACACCGTGCCCGACGACCTTCTCCGGCAGTTCCGGGGAACCTACGGGACCGTCTACCGCTCGCCGCTCAACGGTGACGAGGACGGCGACGACGGCCCTACCGGACTGAGCGTGCAGGGTGTACCCGCAAAGCCCTCCGGCGGCCCCTCTGAGGCGGCCGAAACCCTTGGGGGTAAAGGGAAGCGCGCCCTTCGGCGTCTGGCGCAGAAGGGCGACAGCAGGCCGCTCGATGAGGCCGATCTCGCCCGGGTTCGACTGCTCGCCGAAGGCCTCGGCGGTAAGGGCAAGCTGTCCGCCCGCAACGTCCGCGAGGCGATCGGCTGCCGCAACGACTACGCGATCCGACTGCGTGACGCGATCAAGAACGAGGACGTCGAGCAGTAGCTCGGCCGGGGGCGGGACGGGCCACTCGTAGAAGGGTGTCCAGACCCACGAGAAGAGCAGCCCGCCCCACCCCGCATACCGACTCGATCAACGAACCAACGAGGGAGCGGTCACCATGATCCGCATCATCACCGCCGAGACGTACAAGCACCTGCTGAGCCGTGAGGTCGAGGCCCGCAAGGTCGCCGGCCTGGAGGAGGAGCTGCTCGACACCACCGATCAGCTCGACACCTACAAGTCGCAGCACACGGCCGACATGCAGCGGCTCACCGAGCTGACCGATGAGGCGAACGCCCTGCGGTACGACTTGGCCGCCGAGAAGGACAAGCTCGCCGAAGCGGAGCGCGCCAAGGGTGCCATCGCCGCCGAGTACCGCCAGATGCTGGCCAATCCGGCGAGCGAGTTGCGCGGGACCCTGGCGGTGACCTTCATCAAGGAGATGGTCGCCATGGCCAAGGAGAAGGGCCACGGCGACGCGTCGTACATCGACCTCCTGGACGCGCTGATCGTCCAGCCCGCCGCTGAGGCCCAGAGCGCGAAGAGCACCGCGCCCGACTGGGTCGCCTCGCAGCAGCAGTACCGCGTGGCGCTCGATCAGGTCTGACCCGCTCCCACGCCCAGACGACAAATGCGGCCCCGGCATCAACTTCCTACGGTCCTGCCGGGGCCGCGTCCTTCCCGAAAGAAGGTGTGACCATCATGGCGAAGACCAAGACGCCGGCGCCAATCGCCGCCCCGGCTGACGACTCGGTATACGTCGTCGCCCCCGGAATCTCGACGCCGGCCCCCGCCGAGCAGGTCTCCGAGGTGAAGACCCCGAAGACCCGCGCCAAGGGCGGCGTCGTCCCTGCGCACCACACGCTGATGACGCTCTCCAACGTGGCGATGGTGGCGGGCGGCTCGCTCTACCAGGGCGGCGGAGTGGGCGGCGTGGCGATCGCCGCCGGCGCTGCCGGCCTGATCGGCACCGTGGCCGCCGCTCGTCGGATCGCCTCTCCCCCGGCGAAGAAGTCGAAGGACTCCGGCGGTGCGGGCTCGACGGCCGCCAAGCTGGCCCGGCTCCGCAACGGCTCCTCGAACGGCTCGACCGGGAACTCGGGCTCGAAGAAGGGTGGCGGCCTGTTCGGCGGAGGTTCACGTGGCGGCTCGACGCCCGGCTCCTCCGGCTCGGCCTCGGGCCTGCGCCTCCCCGGCCAGACCAAGGGCGGTGGGTCCGCCGGTGCGGGTGGCGGATCGGGCTCGAAGGGCGGCGGCCTGTTCGGCGGGGGCACCACGAAGGACGGTGGCTCGGGCTCGAAGGGCGGCGGCAGCTCGAAGAACTCGAAGGATGCTGCTGGGCGCGGTGGCCGGGTTGACGCCGGCAAGTCGAGCGGCGCCTCCGACAGCAACAAGAAGAGTCGCAAGGGGAAGGCCGCCGGCACCGTGAAGGCCGCGGCCGACCGGATCAAGCGGGCGACCGACCCCGTGGTCGAGCCGGTCAAGAAGAAGGCGGAGAAGGTGGCTGACAAGGCCGCCGATCGCCGCGACGACCCGGTCAAGGCCGCCAAGCGCGAGGCGAAGAAGCTGGCCCGCGAGGCGAAGCAGGCCCGCAAGGTCGCCAATTCGCCGAAGGCGGCCGAGAAGAAGGCCGAGCGCAAGCGCAAGGCCAAGCACGCCGGGCGCATGACCAAGGCCGGCGTGCTGGCCACCGGCGGCGGCCTGTGGAACACCCTGTGGAACCTGATCACCACGGGCAAGCCGGTGGGCTTCTTCAAAGCCTTCCGCATCATCTGGAAGCGCCGCGCCGAGCAGGCCCGCGCCGAGAACGACGCCGCCAAGGCCGGCGGCATCACGGCGACGAAGGTGGACGACCCGGGCAACACCCCGGCGGCCGGCTCCACCAGCTCGACCACCACCACGGCCCCGGCGACCACGCCGGAGCTCATCATTCCGAGGGGTGCCATGTCCGCGTTCGCCAACAATGCCCAGCAGGTCCAGGACGCCTACAGCCGCTACAGCGCGCCGAGCATGATGTCCGTCTGGGCGGAGTACAAGGGCCTGCCGAGCGGCATCCGCGCCGCGGCCGTCGCGGTCCTGGCGCTGGCCACCAACACCAGCGACAAGTACCCGGCCAGCAAGAAGGTGGCCGCACAGGTCGGCGCCGTCTACGCCCTGGTCCTGCAAGCCGCCAAGGTCGCGGACGAGATCGGCCCGAACTTCGGCCTGGTGCACGACCACGACATCATGCGGCACGTCGCCCCGCGCAACGGCTTCACCGGTGAGCAGATGTGGAACCTGGGCGCGAAGCGCGGTGACGGCTCCACCGGCAACGAGGTCAGCGTCTTCGAGCTCGCCGCGCAGGCCACCGCGACGACCTACACCCGGTACTCGCCGCCGGACATGATCGCGGTCGGGGTCGAGTACAACGGCCTGCCGACCGGCCTCGAAGCGATCGCCGCCGCCGTGCAGCACCTCGCCACCCGGTCGGCCGACAACTTTCCGGTAGACCCCCGGATCGCCGAGATGGTCGGTGCCGTCGCCCGCCTCCTGCGGGCCGCCGCTTCCGCCGCTGCCCAGATCACCCCGCTCTTCCGTCGGGAGCACGCCACCGACATCTCGAACCACGAGAAGCCGCGCAACGGGCCGGCCGCCGAATCCATGTGGAACGTCTGAACCTCCCCGACCGGCACCCCGACTACCCAAGGAGCACATTCTCATGAGCAGCAGCACCGCCGGCCGGTTCCTGGACTGGAACAAGAAGGCCACCCCCGGCTGGATCACCGCCACCGCCACCACGGGTGCACTCGCCGCCGCCGAGCTCGGCCACCTCAACCACATGCCGTGGATGGTGCCGGCCGGTGTCGGTGCGGCCGGGGCGATTGGCCAGCTCATCGCCACCACCAAGCGCACCCACAAGGACGGGAAGGACGTGGTGAAGACCGGCCTCGCCTTCCGAGCGGCCTGCTGGCTCGCCGGCGGCGGCTGGACCGCCTTCGCGCTGGGCACCGGCCCGTGGACGTGGGGCAACTTCGGAATGCTCACCGCCGGCTCCCTGGTCTGCTGGGGCCTGGGCGCTCGGGTGAACGAGGCGGAGGAAGTCACCCGCGAGGTGCGCGTCGAGATGCGACGCAAGCTCGCCCGGGACAAGAAGGCCGCCGAGTGGGTGGACCGCATCCGCCGCGTCTGCCGCATCGAGCTCCTGGACGAGAACGGCGACGCCGAGGTGGGCATCGAAGACTGGAAGAGCGGCACCGGCTACACGGTGCAGCTCAACCTCCGTGAAGGCGGAGAGTCCTGGGAGGACATCAAGCGCCAGGCCGCCGCGCTGGCCGCCGACCTCGACCTGCCGATGGGCTGCGGCGTGGACGTGGCCATGGGCCGCAGTCGCCGCGCGGTGATCCTGCGGGTGAGCACCGTCAACGTCATGGGCCAGGACCTGCCCTTCCCGACTGACTACAGCCCCACCACCATGCAGAACCCGGACGGCACCGAGAACCCGATCGCCATCGGCAAGCACAGCGACGCGGCCGACGCGCTGATCGGCCTGCTCGACAACTGCGGCGTGGCGATCGGTCAGGTCGGGTCCGGCAAGACCAACCTCCTCAACGTCGTCAACGCGCAGACCCTGCGGACGACCGACACCCTGGTCTTCCACCTCGACGTGACCGGCGCCGGCGTCTCCCTCCCGTGGCTCCGGTCCTGGGCCCTGCTCGGCCTGGTGGACCGACCCGTCATCGACTGGGTGGCGCCGACGGTCGCTGAGGCTCGCAACATGCTGACCTTCTGCCTTGAGGTGATCGCCGCCCGCAAGCGCGGATACCAGGACCGGATGAACGCCAAGAACACCGACAAGCTGCCGATCGGGCCGGATGTCCCCGAGATTCTGATCATCGTGGATGAGGTCGCCGAACTCCCCAACGAGATTCACGAAATGCTCGACTCGGTGACCAACACCGGCCGCGCGGTCCGGGTCCGTGAGCTGATCTGCGGCCTGCGGGCAACTCAGGACGTGATCACCGCGGCTATGAAGAAGCAGGCCAAGAGCCGCATCGGGATGTTCGTCACCGACCCCGAGGAGCTCTCGCACCTCTTCGCCGGATACCAGAACCTCGACACCGCCGAAGCCCCCGAGCCGGGCACCGGCTTCGTCTCCTACCTTTCCGACCGGGCCCGGGCGTTCAAGGCCTTCCGCATCAAGCCTGAGCAGATCAACGAGATCGCCGTCGCGGTCGCCGGCCGCCGGCCCGCGATGGACCTGCTGTCGGTGGGCGTGCCCTCGGGGCACCTCTACTCGTCCCGGTGGGCGCGCACGCTGCCCCTGCTCTACCCGGACGCCGCCCTCGCCCCGGCGGTCGAGTCCTACCTGCAGAGCACCGGCTCGGTGTTCCTCAACTCGGCCCCGAGCACCGGGCCGCTCACCGTCGTGCTGACCGACCCGGACAGCGGGGAGACCTACGTCGGCTCGACCGGGGACGACACGATCGTGGGCGGCGACGCCATGCGCGATGCCATCCTCGCCGCCGCCGCTGCCTTCGACACCGAGAACACCGACGGGGATGACGACCCGGCTGGCCCGGAGACCACCACCGAGGAGGAGATCCCGCAGGACCTCCCGAAGGTGGACATGACCCGCCTGGCCAACTGGCAGGACCTCGCCCTCGCCTACCTCATCGAAGCGCAGGCCGACGGGATCAGCGCGGCCGACATCGCCGACAGGCTCAACTCGGCCGGCCACCCCACCACCCGTCAGACCGTGTCCGGCTGGCTGTCCCGGATGGCCGCCAAGGCGGAGGCCCGCCAGATCAAGCAGGGCAAGAACGTGGTCTACGTCCACTCGAACTACACGCACGGAGCGTAACAACACGTCGTGTCGGTCGTGTCGGTCGCGTAGCCGACACGACAGGAGAGGGGGCCAGGGTGCCCCGCAGAAGCCCCTGACCCCCTCTTTTGCGCCCTGATCCAGGCGACACGACCGACGCGACCGACACGACGAAGCCTCCACCGCCCCCAATCTCACCCAGCGTAACCAATTGAAAGGACCGACCCCATGAGCGTGCTCAGCGGCCTCATCAAGACCCGCACCGCGAAGCAGGACCCCGCCAAGGAGCTCACCGAGGAAGGCCTCAAGATCATCGAGGAGATGCGCAAGGTCGGCGAGCGCGACCCGCTCCAGGCCAACCACTACGCCACCCTGGCCACCGCACTGTTCACCGCGGCCACCGCCGTCATTGCGCTCGACGCCCGCAACGACGTCGCCCGGCGCTGACCCGTCTACGACCGTCGCCCTCAGTGGTGGACTCGGAAATTCAGAGTCCACCACTGAGGCCGGCGGCCGGCTGACCGGCCGGACCGACAATCACCGAGGGGAACCCCATGACCGACCACCGCACCGCCGCCGCCGAGCTGCTGGCCAAGGGCCGGATGAGCAACGAGGCCGACGCCATCGTGCACGCCCTGCTCGCCCAGGTCGACGCCTCCGACCGGATGGCCGCCGCCTTCGAGCGCATGGCCGACAGCCTCACCGACGACGCCGAGCAGGCCGAAGCGAGCAAGGCGACCTACCGGGACCAGGACGAGGCCCGACGCGCGGCGGAGGCCCTGGCCGAGGAGCTGGAGGAGAAGGCCCTCGACGTGCTGTTCGACCAGGGCGCGAAGGGCTGCACCGCGCTGGAGTTCGCCGACCTGCTCACCGGGCGCGGGATCGAGGCCACGCGCAAGGTCCGCGAGCGGTGGCTCGACAGCTGGTCCTTCGGCGACTCGGCGATCCGCATCTCCGCCCGCCCGGGCGGGCTGCGGACCTACATCCACGCCGCCCACGCCCCGGCGCCGGCCGACGAGTTCGACACCGTCTGATCCGGCATCGAGCTCCGTGCTCCTCGGCTCCGGCCGAGGGGTGCGGAGGCCGACCGGCCACAGAACCCCCCAAGGTCCACAGGAAGGCACCGCCATGTCCGAGACCGAGATCTACCAGCCCGCGCCGATGAACCTTCAGGCCTACCTCGCGCAGCAGCAGTACGCGGCGCCCCTTGTCCAGACTCAGCCGTTGCAGCCGTACTACCTCACCGACCCCGCCACCGGTCAGCAGGTCGTGGTCATGGGCACCGCGCAGAGCGCGCTCTACCTGCACCAGTCTGCCGCGCCGGTCATGCAGCAGGTGCCGGCCGCCGGGGTGACCGTGGATCGCGGCGCACTCTTCCCTCGGTGGGCTCGACGGGCCGCTGTGATTGTGGCTCTTCTGTGCGCGATCGCCTGGGGCGCCGAGAAGGTGTTCGCCGCCGCGGACCGGGCGCTCGCGCACCTGCTCCACTTCCTTGCCGAGCTGCTGACCGTCGTTGGCGAGGGTCTGTTCCTGCTCGGCCTGGCGGTTGCCGCCGGGGTCTTCATCAAGGCGGTGGCGTTCGGCGGCTCCGAGAAGAGCACCAAGAGCGCCAAGGGTGCCGACGCTGGCCCGACCTTCATTCAGAACGCCAGCGGCCTGTTCGCCCGCAACGTCATCAAGAACAAGTGGTGAGCGTCCTCGCCGTCGGCGCGAGGTGAACGGCCGTCCGTTCCACCGAAGGGGGCGACTCGCGACCGCGGGCCGCCCCCTCGCCCGTTCGGGTGACACGCGATCGTGGGGCTAGAAATGCAGACTCAGAGTCGGCATACTCTGTACATGCCGACCCTGAGTCTGCTTTATTGGGTGGGCAGCAACGAGAACACAACCGCCGGGAGCCTCCCGGCGAAAGGACGGACCCCCATGCAGCAGAAGACCTTCACCGCCACCGCCGGCCCCGTCGTCACCGCCATCAGCAGCATGACCGGCGTCATCCGCGCCATCGTGGTCCCTGGCCTGACCCAGGCCCGCGTCACCGTCCGGACCGCCGACGACAGCGGCCGTGCCGCCGACGCGGTGGCCGGCGCCGAGATCCGGCAGGACGGGCGCCTCCTGAGCGTCGTCGTCCCGCCGGTCGAGAGCGGAAACACGAGCTTCAACAACGGCTCGACGGTCTTCCAGAGCTTCGGCACCGTCCACCGCGGCGAGGAGGTCGTGGGGATGGTCATCGACGGAGACTTCAACGTCGCCGGCGGCACGGAGTTCGGCCAGCCCCGCACCGGAAAGGCGGCCAGCGAGATCGACGTGCTGTTGGAGCTGCCCGAGGGCAGCGACCTCGGGGTCCGCACCGAGCTGGCCGCCACCATCAGCGCCGGCGGTGCGCTGCGCAACGTCGACCTGAAGTCGGGCGTCGGCAGCGTGGTCCTGGACCGCGTCGTGGGCGAGCTGACGGCGAAGACGGGCACCGGCTCCATCCTCGTCCGCGACTACGCGGGCACCCGCGCCACGCTCAAGACCGGCGTCGGCACGATCGACGTGCACGTCTCCAACGACGCCAGCGGCGACCTCAGCGCCATGTCCGGCGTCGGCAACGTCGCCGTGCGCGGCGCCACGCACCTGCGGGTGAGCGCGAAGTCCAGCATCGGCCGCGTCACCCGATGACCGGCCCGGGGCGGTCGGCACAGCTTGCCGGCAGAGGCGACCGCCCCGGGTGCACCCAACCAGCTCCAACGCGGAGCGGGAGGGACACACCCATCCTCCCAGCCACCAAGGAGCACCAGATGACCCCCCGCCCGAACGCCGAAACCAGACGGGCCGCCCGCGAGGCGATCGAGGAGCTCAAGAAGGTCCGCGACAAAGCCCACGCCGATGCCGAGATCGCCAAGGTCGAAGCCGACAAGGCGATGTGGCAGGCGATCGACGCGCTGATCGCACAGGGCAAGGTCCTCCAGAGCGACGCCGCCACCGCCACCGCGTACTCGCGCGACCACGTGGCCAAGCAGACCGCCCGCTACCGCGGGGCAGTGACTCAGCCGACCCGCTCAGCGCAGGACGGCCCGGGAGACAGTCCCGCCGGGCCCGATCTCCCGGACGCCGGTGCCGATCGCAGCACCGATCAGCTCGACACCACCAACCAAGAGGAGTAACGGACATGACGTTCGGCCACCGCACCTACAGCGGCCTGATCCAGGTCGAGATCCAGACCATCGGCACCCTGCACCCCGGCGCCCTGGAGCTGATCGGGGACGGGCTGTACTTCGACTTGGGCTCGAAGTTCCGTAACCCCCACCACGACCCGGCCATGCGGTACCGCACCGGCCTGGACCCGGAGGTGCGGGAGCACGTCCTCACCACCGACGGCGTGATGCACATGGTCGAGCGGATCGCCGAGAGCGCCCGGGGCGTGCTGGCCGGATACGCCGACAGCCGGCACCAGCTGGTCCGGGTGACCATCGCGTGCCGGGGCGGCCGGCACCGGTCGGTCGCGGTGGCCGAAGCGGTGGCTGAGTACCTGCGGGCCGGCGGGGTCGGCGTGGATGATGTCATCCACCGCCACATCGAGCTGCCCGTGGTGGAGAACCAGAAGTGAGCGGCCTCGAACCGCGCGCACGACGCGCTGAGGAAGACCCGTGGGCAGCGTTCTGGGTCGGCGACCAGGTTGCCGTCACCGGCGGCAAGTACGCCGGGCGGCGCGGGAACGTCTTCTACGTTCAGACGGACGGGTTGGTGCTGGTCACCGGTATCACCAGCACGGTGCGCGAGGCGGTGGTGGGCGTGCCGGCCATCAGCCCGGAGCACCTGATCCGCACCGGCCGGGCGCCGTTCCAGGTCGGTGAGCAGGTGGACGTGACCGGCGGCCGGTACCTCGGTGGGTCCGGCCCGGTCTCGGCGGTCCAGTCGGACGGCTCGGTCCAGATCGCCGGGCTCGGCGGACTGTGGTCCGTACTGGTCGGCGACCCGGTGGTGCGGCCCGAACTCCTGCACCGAAAGACATCCCAAGACTGCGGCGACTGCCAGGGCGACACCTGCCTGACCTGCAACGACATCCCGGGATCGTCCGAGGTGCACGACGCCTTGACGCAGCTCGGCGACCTGGCCCACCTGATCCCGGCCGCAACGGCAGCCCTGCAGCTGGTTGCCGCCGCGATCCGCCACGGCGGCGCCGACCAGGCCGACGTAGTCGAGGCCGTGAAGGACAGCGGTCTGGCCGACGCCTTCGCTGGCATCTTCGACGCCGCTTCCGATGCGGTGTTGGACGAGCACATCGCGGCTGGCTTCGACCCGAACGACTTTGACGTCCGCCTCGAAGCCGACAACCTCACCGCCGTCGGCAGCGACATCCGCCGGGCGATCTCCCCGCACATCTGAGACCGGCGCCACAGCTCCACCGCACCCGCAGTGCACACCGCACCACCCCGCGGCGGCAGGCTCGACTACAACCCCGTGGTCAGCCCGCCGCCCGGCCCGCACAAGGCGGGCCTGGATCACCGACAGGGAGAACGCCACCCATGACCACTGCCACAGACACCCCCGCCGGCCGTGTCCGGCACTTCATGAGCCTCAACCCCCGCTCCCCCATCGCGGCACGGCTGACCAGCCCCTTCGAAACGATCGAAGTCACCGTCGCCGACTTGTCCGCGGTGGTCTCCGGCAGCGCCACCAAGGCGCAGGAGAGCAACGTCAGGGTCTTCTGCGAGGAGTACGAGCGCCGCATGGAGATCGACCACGACGGCGTGAAGCTGCTCAAGGAGGACGTCCGCACCTTGCTGGACTTCCTCGACCCCGAGCGGCTCGACCCCGCCGACGTGGTCGACGTGACGCTCGACTGGCCGGAGGGCAGTGAGGGCTTCCGCCTCACTCGCCGCCAGCTCGGCGAACTGCTGGTGCAGGCGGAGGCGCTCGCCGCCGAGAACGACTGACGTAAACACCGCATCCTGCGGGACCAGACGCAGCAGGATGCACACCGACGGTCCTGATCAACCCCGAGCGGGGCGGCCCACTTTCCACGGCCGGCCGCCCCGTCCACTCCCAAACAAGGAGCACACGCCATCATGCAGCACACCAACAAGGCCGCCAGCTTCGCCGCCACCTACGCCCTCCTGCGGGCCGCCGGCGCCGTCGCTGACCACTGGATTCAGACCAGCGAGCAGAGCGTCACCAAGGGCAAGCCGGGCCATGAGGGGCGGGCCGCCTGTGCGGTTCACGTCGCCTCCTACGTCGGCGCCCAAGGCCTCGCACTGGTGGCCGGCAACCGGGTGCTCGGCCTGGGGATGCGGCCGAGCCGGATCGCCGCCGCGCTCCTCATCTCCGGTGCGACCCACTACATCGCGGATCGCCGTCGCCCGCTGGAGCGCCTTGCCGAACTCACCGGGAAGGCGGAGTTCTACCACCTGGGCGAGGACACCGTGAACGCCAAGGGCGAGCGGGCGTACCACGTCGGTACGGGCGCTTACCAGCTCGATCAGTCGTATCACCACCTGTTTGAGGCTTTCGCCGCAATTGTCAGTACGGTCTGATACACCGTCACCCGGCGCGGCGGCGAACCCGCCGCGCCGCCCAGGTCTCAGCGTCCACGTTCAGCACCACCAGCTGCTGGACGCGCGACTGCCCCGGGCGCACGTAGTCGAGCAGGTCCCGCACCTGCTCGGCCACGGCCGCCCGGCCGGTACCGACGTAGAAGGGAAAGCGACAGATGACCAGCCCCCGCCCCTCCGAGACCGCCCAGAGCGCCGTGGAGGCGATCCGCGAACTCAACCACCTGACGCTCAACCGCAAGATGACGGCCCCCGAGATCAAAGCCACCGTGCAGGAAATCACCGCGCTGGTGGACCACCTCCCGCAGCTGTTTGAGCAGCTGGCCAGGCAGCTCGGCAGCCGCCAGGCGGAGGGGGCCATCGAGATGGACACGCAGGACGACCCGGCCGTCATCGTCCCCGAGGTACTCGCCCGGCTCGCCGAAGCGGCCGGTCTCACCGAGCCCGCCAACCGCATCACCTACGGCACCCCGGCCGGCCCGCTGAGCAAGGCCCTGCACGACGCCGCGTCCTCCCTGTACCAGATGTCCCACAAGGGCAACCTCGACGGGTACAAGGACAGCGCCGATGTCTGACGCGCTGGAGACCCACCTGCGCTACGACGCGCTGGACCACAAGGCCGACTGCAAGCGCCCGGCCTTCGAGATCGAGTACCGCCAGACCACCGGCCGCCGCAACTACCCGGCTTCCGGCCACAAGTGCACCGCCGGGCAGACCGACGAAGACGGCTACGACTGCGACCACGGCAACTCCTTCTCCAAGACCGTCCTGCGCGTGATCTGCCGCTCGTGCGAGCAGGCGTACAGGATCGACGGTGAGTCGGTGAGCCTGACCTCGATCGACCTGGACAGGCTCGACGTGGACCTGCACCCGCGCCGCACGGCCGGGCTGTACCTCTACAACGGGCCCTGCAAGAACCTCTACAACGGCAACCCGGAATGGGTGCTCGCGGCCCACGCCGAGAACGCCGGCCACTTCCCGGTCGCCGAGCAGCACGTCGCCGGGGCCATCTTCTGCGGCTTCACCAAGCGCGGCGCCGTCGAATGGTCGGCCGTCGCCGGACTCGTCGTGGACCCGAAGCAGCCCTACAACGACTTCTTCCGGCACAGCTGGGTCCGCCGCAGCGCCGACCAGAAGTTCCGAAGCCTGACCGCCGCGGCGAAGTGGATCGCCGAGCAGAGCGCCGAACTGCGCGCCGAGAGCGCGGAGACCGGGCAGCAGGCCGGCGCATGAGCGCGGCCGACCTCCCGCCGGGGCAGCAGCAGCCCGGTGTCCAGCCGGTCGACGTCCGCCTCATGGGCGAAGAGCAGGCCGTGCGCCGTCTGGTCGAGGCCCTGGCGAAAGCCGCACCGTGCGGCCCCGCGACCTACCGCCCGATGCGCGGAAGCACCGGCACCCGCGCCTACTTGAGCGTGATCGTTCCTACCGAGGAGCCGAAGTGACCGACACCATCTACAGCGACACCGCCACCAAGGCGTACAGCTCGGAGTGGGCAGGCGAGAAGTTCACGGTCGTGCCCATCCCGGCCGGCAGCCCCGGGATTCACCTCCTGGCCAAGCTGATCGGCATCGACACGCCGGCCGCGACCGAACTCCCGGTGGAGGCCGTCAAGCAGGCCGCCACCGACACCGGCCGCCAGCCCCAGCAGCGCACCCTGCTGCGGGTCGCCGCGCAGCTGCTCGACCAGGCGCACCGGGACAGCACGGTGACCGCGACCGGTTGGCAGGCCTTGGTCGAAGCCCGCGAGCACCTGGTGCGCGCCTGGAAGGTCGCGCCGGGCGCATGGGGCTTCTCCTCCAGCCCGGACGGCACCGCGCAGTGCAACATGTGCGGAAACCGATCGCCCGACCTCCGGCAGGACACCACCGCGCCGTACGCGGCCGAGACGGTGCTCAAGGACTGGTACGACGCCCATTCGGACCTCTGCCAGCCCCTCCCCCGCCCGAGGTGCCGGGGATGCGACGCCTGCGGCGGGTGCGCCGCGGCACCGTCGCCGATCCACTCCTGTAACCGCTGCATCTGCCACGACGGGGATCACGAGTAGTCCCGTCCAGCTCCTAGGCTGAACAGTGAAGGACCCCGGGCAGGGTAAGTGCCCGGGGTCCTTCACTTTCGCAGGATATTCGATCGGCGATGCGGGGCCCTTCGACGCCCCGCCTGCCGTGTACACCCGGTATCGGCCCGGGCGGTGCCGCTTCTACGCGGCGGCCCGGGGCCGGTAGGTCAGGCTCCGGGGTTGCTGAACGTGGCCGCCGGAACCGGCGGCTCGCCGGCCTGCTCCGGGATGGGCGTCTCGGCGGTGCCCGCGGCTTCGGCCTTGGCGGCTTCCTCAGCGGCGGCTTCGGCCTTGCGCTTCTCCGCGGCCTCCTTGGCGAGCTTCCTCGCCTCTGCCCGCTCGGTGGCCTCCGCCTTGCGGGCGGTCTCCTTGTCGATGGCGGCCTTGGCCTTCCGGCGCGCCGCCGAGAGGTCCTTCGCGCTCTTGGTCAGAAGCTCAGCCAAGGCATCCAGCTGAGCCGTTACCTCGTCCGGGGCAGCCTTCATGGCCCTGCGCAGGGCGTCGGCATCCGTGACGCTGGCGGCCTTGGCGAGGATGGCCGTGCTCACGTTGTGGATGCGCTTGGCGGCCACGTGCGTCGGGACGGGAAGGGGCGACTCTGAATTTCCGAGTTCCCTCGGACCGGTCAGGAATCCGAGCTCCCGAGCGACCTGTTGCAGGACAGCCTGCGTCGGCCGGGGGCGGGCCGGATTCTTGGCGGCTGCGGTTGCGACCAGCTCTCGGGCAGCGTCCTTGCCCCGCTTCTCCAGAACCTCGGCCACGACCTTGCGGGCGGACGCCCGGATCAGCAGGTTGGCGACCTCGTCACCCAGTGCGGACAGGGCGCGGATGCGCTTCGAGTCGGCGATGAGCTCGAAGACGTAGGTGTCGTCCACCGACAGCACGTCGGCGCCCCACGTGCCGAAGTTGGTGTAGCCCGCGGTGACGTGGAGCTCGTTCGTCTGGGCCACCTCCAGGATGATGCCCTTATTGAGATTGACGTAGCTCTCGACGTACCGGCCCTTGGCGTCGATCTCGTCCAGGAGCAGGCGGACCCACTCAAGCTGTTCTTCCTTGGTCTCCGCGGCGAGATCGTCCACGGTGACGACCCGCTGGTTGACGAAGAAGCCCTTGGTCTCCTCCAGCTCGGCCGGCGGGTTCTCGATCGCGGGGTCCACCGGCACATCGACACCCGACCCGCGGCTCGTGCGGGTGTTGCGCTCGCGGTCCGTGCGGGGGTTAGCCATTCTTCTTCACTGCCTCTCGGAGTAGCTCGGCGGCGAGCTGGGACATGGCATCGTCCTGGGCCAAGCGCAGCGGCTTGCCCAGGGCCTGGCCGTAGCCGTCGCGCCCGGACTGGTTCGGGATGGTGGTCTTCAGGACGGTCTGCTTCTCGGCTTCGAGATCCGCACGGAACTCCTCCGCCATGGCCGTTCGGGCATCGGTCCGGGTGAGCAGGACGACAACCCGGGGGGCCCTGCCCGTGAGGGCGAGCTGCTCGACATGACTGATGATCGACCAGATCCGCTTGAACTCCGCCTTCGTCGGCTGCATGGTGACGACCAGGAGCTCGGAGGCCGCCAGCACGGCAAGACAGCCGTTACCCCGGTGACGCATCCAGGCGCCGGAGTCCATCAGGCCGATGCCGTGCTTCGGCGTGATGCTCGTGATCTCACGCAGGACACCCGAAGCGGCCGGGGCCCGGTGGACCGAAGCACCGAGGTCGTGCTCGTCCGACCACTCAAAGAGGCTGCCGTCCTCGCTCTCTCCGGGAACGTCGGCATCCATGCCGGCGCACGGAATGCCCCAAGCCGACCAGTGGCCAAGCATGTGCCCGGCGATGGTGGACTTGCCGTCCCCGCCCTTGCCCACTATCCCGATACGACAGCCTTCGGGAGGCAGCGGATTCACGATCGTCTCAGTCATGGATGGCAGGCTATCGGGGTCGGCTGGCCTGACCCACTCTCAGTGCGCAGTGTCCCCCGGGAAGGTTGCTCCGGGAACACAATCTGCCCGCTGACGACCGATGTCAGGACGGTTGTTTCACCCGCCAGGGTGGCCTTCACGCGTCCGGGCCCGGTGCGCCGACCCGGTGCGCTACGGTATTCACCATTCACCACCAAGGCCGGAGCGCTGGCCGAAGCCCTGCCGTCCGGCCCACGACCGGCGGCACCGCGGCAGAGGTGTGAGGGACGGGGATCTCCCCGCTGACCCGGACACCGCGCGAGAGCAGCCCCCTTGCACGTGGTCTACCTGTAGCCGACGCTCCCCTTTCGCGCGGCCGGGTCGTGGGACCGATCGCCGCGCCGGAAAGGCACGTCATGCCCAAGAGCGGACGCGACAAGAAGCGGGACGCCCGCACCCGCAAAGCCCGGACCGGAGCGCCCCTGAGCGCCGCCACCACCGGCACCGCCCACCAGCACACCGCCCCGCCGCACCTTGCCGCGCTGCTGGACGACACCGACCCGAACCGGGTCTACTCCCGCGCCCTGACCGCCCTCGACGGCACCGCACAGCAGGACCAAGCCCTCAAGCTCGTCGGTCACCTCCTCGGCGCCTGCGACGTGAAGTGCCGGCCCTGCCAGGACAGTGCCGCAGCGCTGGCGGTCAAGGCGGTGCCCGCGCCAGTCGTCGCCCTGGCCGCCGCTGTCTACGCCACCCACCCCGGCCCCGGCTGGGTGGCCTCCGAGACCACCCGAGCCCTGTGGCCGGCCATCCGCGCGCTGGCCGACCGCGGACATGCCGACGACCTGGTCGCCGCCGCGGCCCGACTGCTGCCGGGCCAGCGCCGCGAGCTGCTGGAGGACACCCTCGACATGGCGATGCTCACCGGGATGACGCACGAGCAGATCGTGGAGCACATGCCCCCGGTGGAGGTCATCACCATCCCGGTTCCCGAGCCCGAGCCGGACACCGAAGGGACGTACGGGGTCCTCGTAGGTCAGGTCACCATGGGCGACGGTCGGCCCCTGCCCATGCTGACCCTTTACCCGGAGACCCCGACCGCCGGCCTGGACGACCTGCGCCGGCGCACCGACTGGCGCGATTGGGACGGCATCACGCTTCCCCCGATCGACTTCAACTGGCGCCTGCGAACCGACATCGCCACCAGGTCGCTGACCGAGCTCGTCCACATCGACAGCGAAGGATGGGACGGCGAACTCCTCTGGCGGGCCGGCGAGAGCGTCACCCTCCCCCAGCCCTGGTGGGACCTGCTCGACCGAGCCCAGCACGTCCTGGTCGTCGGTCCCAGCGACGACAACGGCCAACCCGTTGCCGGCGCCACCGCCGTCCTGGCCCGAGTGAGCTTCAATTGACCGGGCCCCAAGACGCGCTCCTGACCTTGACCGCGATCGGACGCCGCGCTGGCGTCGGCCGCGTAGCGGTTGCGACCTGGCGACGACTGCACGAGGACTTCCCGCCCGCGGTCGGCGGGAGCGAGCAGAGCCCCCACTTCGACGCCGATCAGGTCGACGCCTGGTTGCGCCTCCACGGCAAGGTCAGCGACGACGACGAGGCGCCCCCGACGCCGCCGGCTCGCATCGACTTCGGCGACGGCCGGGTCGTGACCATGAGAGCTCCACGCCTGGCCGACCACGGAGACCGGCGGGAACTGGGCGGGTACGTCGACCCGGACGTGTCGGTGCCTTGGCCAACTGCGACCGTGCGGGTCGAGATGACGAACGCCGAGCCGTTCGAGGTGGCGGACGCTCAGATCGACTTGAAGTCCTACGGGCAGCCGTGGCGGTACCTGCGCCTGAGCTGGCGGACCGCTGCTCGTACGGCCGCTGATCCGGAAGGAAGCATCAGCCCGGCCCGACCTTGATCGCACCACCAGCCGGATGCCGGCAAGCGAGAGGGCGGCGACTCCCCGCGGGGAGTCGCCGCCCTCCAGCACGTTGCGGCCTGGCCAGCGCGGGCGCCTACCGCTGGTTGGGCTTGCGCCCCTGCTGCGTGTCCGCAGCAGGGCGGCGCAGGTGCTTCGCCTGCTCGCCCGCCCCGGCGGCCGGCTTCTTCGTCGGCGTCTTCCGGGTGGTGGAGCGAGACCTGGCCGCAGCAGCCGATACCCCCATGGTCGCGGCCGGCTTCTGCCCGGGCAACGGCTTGCGCAAGGCCTCGCCCATCTTCTGCAACGAGGCGACGTTCACCTCGTTCGTGGCAGCCGGTCCGCCGGGACGCTCCTGGCCGGCGCCGGCACTGGCCGGGCCGTTCCCCATCGTGAGCAGAGCCTCAGCGCTGGGCAGGCCACCCAGCCCGCTCCTGCGCTGGGCGACGCTGTAGGCGCCGGCGGAGTTGCCGAGCGCAAGCAGCGCCTCAGCACTCGGCAACTCGGCCGGGCTGCGGCGGAGTCGGTCAGCCGCGGCCTGGGCTAGGCCGGAGATCGACTCGAAGGTCCGGATCGAGACCGCGCGGACGAAGCCCTGCACACGCACATCGCTGAACAGCCGATCCGCGTACTCGCCCGCCCGTTCCCGCAGCGTGCTCAGCAGGTGCCGAGCGGCACCACGGACGGTCTGGATCTCCTGCCACTCGGGCACGCCCTGCAACGACGCGCTGCGCTCGTCGGTGCGCTGCAGGGCGCTGCTGACCGCTTCGGCTGCCGTCGGCGGTTCGCTCTGCCCGGAGGGCTCCCCGGCGGAATGCCCGGGCTCCGCCGCGGGGGCGGGCACCTGCGGCGAGTCGGTGCGCGACCACCGTCCCTGGAGCGTTTGCAGGTCGGTCTCCAGGGTCGCGCGCAGATCGTCGGCGCTGCCGTGGTCGGCCGGGACGTTCTCCGCCCACGCCTCCATGACCCCGGCCAGCTCCTCGGCGAGGCTGCCGACGGATTCCGCCGGTGCCGGCGTCTCGGGAGCTTCGGGGACAACGACGTCAGGCTCCACCGGGGTGGCGCCGCTGTTGTCGGCGGCCGACAGCGGGAGTTCGTCCATCTGCGGTGGAGCCGTCTCGCCAGCAGGGGCGGCGGCCGGCGCTTCTTGGGTCTGCTCGGTCATGGTCGTCGGCTCCGGGGTCGGCTCGTCGTGCTGGATCGGCTCGGTTGTTGTGGTCACCGGGTCACTGGGTGCCTCGCTGGCTGTGGCTTCGACGCTGCCCTGGTCTGCGGCGGGCACGTCGAGCGGTTGCGTGAGCGCCGGTGGCTGAGCGGGCGGCTCCACCGGAGTGTCGTGCTCCTCGATCAGGGCCTCCAAGTACTCCTCGCGCATGGCGCGCATCCCATCGGCGTCCGTGCCCAGCCACTCGTCCAGCGACGTGTAGGCCGCCGGCACCCGGCCGGTCCGGACGTACGTCTCCAGCTCCTGCTCCCGGCCGTCCTCGTAGGGCGGCACGGCAGCGTCCTCCGCCCCGGCGTCCTCGGCGGGAAGGGCTTCGTCGGGTTGGACAGTCGGTGCAATGGGGCCCGCGGCCGTCGGCTCGACGGCAGGATCGGGCTCTGCCACCGCGACCGGCTGATCGACGGTCAGCTCTTGGCTGGGCTCGGGCTCGGGGACCGTTCGCTCCTCCGGGAGGGCACGCTGCTCTCCCGGAGCGGCGTCCTCCGTGCTGGCGGTGGCGAAGAGGTCGAGCTGCCCGTCGGGCGCCTCGACGGCGTCCGGCACCGGGCTCTCGTCGGCGGGCGCCGGACTCGGAGCATCGACGGGCAGCGCGTCGGCCGCGTCCTTCACCTGCTCGTCGTCAGCGGCACTCGCCCCCTCCCCGGTCGGCGTGCTGACCGGTCCGTCCGCCACGTCGCCGACCGCACCCTGGCCAGAGGAGTCGCCGAGCTGGATCTGCTCCGGCTCGACGGCGGACTGCTCCAGCTCAGCCGCTGAACTCGGTGACTGATCCACATCGGCCGCCGAGAACAGGTCCTCCTGGACCGGCTCCACGCCGACCCCGGGGGCCTCCACCGCCCCCTCCGCTGGGGCGTCGGATGCCGGTTCGGCGACCGGCCGGCGGGCGCTGGTCAGCTGGTCCGGCTGGTACGACACGACCGTGCCGTCGCGCTGCACGTAGACCGCCCCATCGGGAGCATCGGACAGGACGTACCAACCCTGCTCGTCCACGTCGGTGACCGGTTCGCCGAACTCGAACCGGCCGCCGATCAGCTGCCCGGGCGCCTCATCCGCCGTGCCCTCGACCTCGTCTACTCCCGGCTCCGTCAGTGCACCGGGGGCCCCACGTTCCTCGGCCGGCGCCTGCTCGGCACCGGCGGCCTCCGGCGTGACGCCCTCGGAGTGATCGGGGAGATCGACCCCTTCGGCCGTCGCCTGCGGCTGACTCGGATCGCTGGAGCCCGCGACCACCGGGCCGGCTTCGGTCCGGCTGCTGACTGCCGGTTCGACCCGGACACCTTCGTCTGCCGCTTCCCGCTGCTCCGGCTCGACCTCCACGATCGTCTGCTCGCGCGTCGCAGCTTGGGCCCGCACCGCATCGGCGGCGGCCTGGAAGCGGGCGGTGAGGCGCAGAGCGACCACCGCCACCTCCCGAAGGGGACCGCGGAGTTCCTCCTCCACCGCCGGCGCCAGTACTGCGGACCACGCCGCCACCGCGTAGAAGTTGCTCAAGACCCTGTCGGGCCCGCCGGCGTCAGCAGGACGCATGGTGGCCACGCGGTTGTAGGCGATGTCCAGCTCGGCGATCGCATTGTCGGGGGAGCCGAAGCCGTTGGGGCGGCTCCGCCGATCCTGGTCGATGTAGAGCCGCACCGTGGGGATCTGCTCCCACCGCCCGTAGGCATCCCGCAGCGCCTCCATGTCCGTGGAGAGCTCCACCTCGACGGCGTAGGGCTCCGCGGGGCCCAACTGCGGCACCGCCAGATCCGGGGCGGCGACGGCCAACACCGCCAGCGCGGCCGGCTCCGACCGCTCGGCGGCGGATCGGTCCCCGCGGTCCCGATGAGTCTCGACGGTGCGTCCAGCCGCGGCGAGAACACGCACCGCTGTCTCGACACGCCCGCGGCGAGTCTCCTCCTTCCACGTCCGCGGCAGATACCAGGCACCAATGCGCCGCGATCCCTTCCACCCGCCGGCAGCCCACATCGCCGCCTGGGCGGTGGTGTCACCAGGTCGGATGCCGAACACCAGCGAGTCGGCGCCGTTGTGCAGCACCCACACCGGATCGCGGCCCTGCGCGTCCAGCTCCGGCCGGTGCACCTGGTTGCCGTAGACCACGGCGTGGTGACGGGCCATCCGCTGGGCGACGGTCACCTCGTCGTCGGTGCCGCGCACCGTGTCTCCCTGCACGGTGCCCTCGTAGCGGTACTGCACGAAGCTCCATCGCGCCGAGCCGACCTCCTCACCCGACGGGCCGAACAGGGTCACCGTGCGATCCGCGGTCGCGTAGAGGTAGCCGTCCTCGGCCCCGGGCACCGCGATGGCATCCGGCGGCGGCCCCGCCGGCGCCTCCGCTTCGGGCGTGGCAGGCTCCGGCGGGGGAGCATCAGCGACCGGCGCCGCCACGGGCTCCGGCTGCACACCGGACTGGCCTGCGTCCGCTGTCGGCGCCGCGGCCGGCTCGCCAACCTGCACGTCGGGACCTGCCGTGTACACCACGTCCGGCCCGGTGCTCACCACGGGCTCGACCGGCCCCTCCCCCGGCGCGGCTTCGGCCCGACCGGTCTCCTCGGCGGGCACGATGGACTGCTGCTCTCGCAGCGCCTGGTAGGAGAGTGGACCGGCTTCCTGGAGCGCGACCTGCCGGTCCCGACCGTCCTGTGCGAAGTACACCCCGACCAACTGCTCGGAGTCGCTCCCGGCCACCAAGTCGTCGGCGAACTCCCTGAACACCAGCTGGAAGTTGTCCAAGTCGTTCACGCGGGCAGCCTGGGCCAGCCCGGGGTCAGTGCCCGCCGCCGTGACGAGTAGGGCCGCGATTTCACCGGCCGTAGGCGGCTCGACCGCAGCAGGCTGGGCACCGGCTACCGATTCCTCTGGCGGCGCCGATGGCACGCCCTGCTGTTCGGCTGCTGCTGCCGCGGGCGCCGGTTCCTCCCCAGGGCCCGGTTGGTCGTCCACTGCGGGCGGCGTCGGCGGCTCGGCGCCGAGCTGGCGCTGTTGGCCCGCAGCGTCCCCGCCCTGGGCCGGGTCGCGGCTGCGGTCGTTGTCCGGGAGCGACTGGATCAAGCCGACGAGATCGTCACCGGAGAGGACCATCGCCGACCCGCCGAGCTCGCCGACCATCGCGCGAGCGTCGTGCAGTGCCATCTCGGCCTCGGTCATCTCCCGACCGGGCGAGGTGTCGAAGGGGGCGCTGTCGCTCGCTTGCTTGCCAGCTGAGGCGGCGCCCTCGCGGACCGCCATCTCCAGGAACGTCTTGCGCTCGCGGGCGGCCTCCAGCTCGGCGTGCTGCTCGAAGGGCCGGCCGATGTGCGACTGCGTGTCCACCAGCTGGGCCCGGAGATCGGTGATGCTCTGCCGGGCCTGCTCGACCGCGGCTTCCGCGCCATCGGCCGCTTCCGTGATCGCCCGTACGATCCGCCAGCTCTGCCCCTTGCCCATCCACGACAGGTTCAGCCGCAGGGTCTGCTGCTCGCCCCCGGCGGACAGGTGGGCGTACGGCTCGTACACCAGGTCGCGGCCCATCTGGCGTCGGAGCAGGGTGAAACTGACCTCCAGTCCGCGCCACGTGAACCCGGTCCCGGGGCGCTGCACTGTGCCCGCCGCCTGGGCCACCGCAGCGAGAGCGGCGGGCACGTCGTCGGCCTCGATGACCCCGCCGTCCGCCGTCCGCCACAGCTCATCAGTGGCACCAGCCACAGCGCCGGCCAGCGCCACCGCGGTGATCGCGGTTTCCTGCGCTTCGCCGATCTCGCTGGTGAGCACCTCGACGCGCCGACGCATCCGGCTCTGCGCCTGGCGGTGTCCGTCGGCCCGGGCGTGCAGCTGGGTGAGCTTGCCGGTGGCCTCGGCCAGCTCCAGCAACAGCGGGTTGCCGGACGCGATCGCCTTGGCCTCGGCGAATCCCGCGCCGACCGGGTCGATCTCCTCGATCACCCGGCCGACCTTCCGGCCGGACATGATCTGGGTGACCGGCCGCTGCTTACGCTCCAGCCCCTGGAACATGTAGCTGTCGAAGCTGTTCTCCGAGATGTAGCGGAAGAACTTCACCGGCCGACCGATGTCGATCATCAGGTTCCCTGGCCGGTCGAAGCGACCTTCGCGCTGTTCCCAGTCCGCGGGCCGGTGCGGCGGATCAGCGTGGTGCAGGGCCACGCCGCGCGTCTGCACGTTGGTGCCGACGCCGGCCTTGTCGGTGCTGGCCAGCAGCACGGAGACCTTGCCGGCCCGGCAGTCGGAGAACAACTGGGTCTTCGCCAAGTCCGAGTTGTAGTCGTGGATGAACCGAATTCGCTCGCGGGGGATGCCCTCAAGCCCGTCCACTCCGTCGATCAGACCGGCGCGGATCTTCCCGTAGACCTGACTGCCTCGCTCCTTGCCGGGTGTGCCCAGGTCGCAGAAGACCAACTGAAAGCCGCCGGCGACATCGTCCGCATCGCCGGGCAGCTTGAGGTCCTTGGTCTCGTGGTACTCCTTCAAGACCTCTCGGACGATCGCGCCGGCCTTGCCCGGTCCGTCCGGTGCCAGACCCACCAGTTCCAGGTCAAGGGCGGCCTTCCGGCCGTCGGTGATGACCTTCAACATGTTGTCGTCTTTGGGCTTCACCTTCCCGGCCTGGATGTCGTCGATCCGGTCGCTGATGCCCGCCACGTAGCTCTGGAGGTTGGCCGTGGGCTCGATGGCGACGGTCTGATCGTCGCGCTCCGGCCGCTTGATGTCGAAGGACTCGCGCGGCCGAAGCTCGGCGATCTCCTGAAAGAGCGCCAGCGCCTCGTCGGCGTTGGCGTACTCCACCGGCCGCCGCTTGAGCCGGAAGGACACCCCGTCAACGCCGACCTCGGGCCGGGACTCGAAGTGGATGAAGTTCGCCGCCCACGCGTCCGGCATCTCCAGCCCGATCTTGGCCAGCCGCTTGGGCTGCAAGTAGTGCTGGAAGACGAACATCTCCCGGATGCTGTTGCTGATCGGCGTGCCGGTGTAGAGGCAGGTCACGTTGTCACGGCCGGTGCGCTCGCGCGTGACCTGAATCTTCAAGTCCAGGTCGGTGGCCCGCTTCGACGGCTTGCCCAGCGACATCCCTTCGGTGGTGGCCGGCAGCGCCAAGTTCTTGAAGTAGTGCGCCTCATCGACCTGGATGAAGTCGACACCGAGGTTCTCGAAGCTCACGCCGGCGTCGGACGCCTTGGACCGCAGATCGCTGGCCCGGGCGTCGAACCGCTCGACCTGCTTGGCGATCTCCTTGATGCGCCGTGACTCTCCATCCTCTTCCACGTCGCCGAGCGCTTGCCGGTAGGCGTCCGCCAGATCCTCCAGGTACTTCGCCTCGGAGACCGGGTGCACCCCCAAGCGCCCGAAGGAGTTGTGGGTCATAACCACGGCGTCCACATCGTTGGTGGCGCAGCGCGTTGCGAAGAGCATGCGGGACCGGGCGTCGGCAAGGTCGCGCTTGCCGGCCATGAGGATGTTCGCGGTCGGGAAGACCTTCTTCCCGTCCCGGGCGATCTCCTCCAGCAGGTGGTTCGGGACCACGATCATCGGCTTGTTGACCAGGCCGAGCTGCTTGAGCTTGAGCGCGACCATGAACATGGTGGCGGTCTTCCCGGCGCCGACCGGGTACGGGCACAGCGACCCTTCTTCGGCGCTGAGGACCCGCTGCACCATGTCCCACTGGTGGGAGTACGGCGTGAACTCCGGGTCGATGCCGTCGATCGTCAGGTGGCGGCCGTCGTGCTTGCGCAGCACGGTGGAGTTGAACAGCCGGTTGTAGTCGCCGGCCAGGCGGTCGGCGCGGTCCGGGTTCTCCCACACCCAGGAGGAGAAGCGGCGGGCCAGGTCGCTCTGCTTGCCCTCGGCGAGCAGCGTCGCGCTGTCGTTGCGCACGCGCCGCTCGCCCCCGCCCGGGAGCGGGACGTTGTCGTAGACCGTCGGGGCCTGGCCGTTGAGCGCCAGGTCGAGCAGCTGGTAGCCGTTGACGCGGTCGGTGCCCCACTCGCTGGTGGCCGCGGTGGGCAGCGTCATAGGCTGATCCACGCTCCACGTCGCGCTCCGGGCAACGTGGGTGATATCGACCCGACGCCCCAGCACGTCCTCGGCGAAGTCGGCCACGTCCTCGACCGGAATCCAGGGCGCGCCCAGCTTGGCGCGGATCTCCTCCGGCGCCAGCGGCTCGGGCTGCACCTCCGTCAGCGCCGCCACGTGGCGCTCGAACTGCTCCTCGCCGCGGGCGACGGCCAGCTGAGCCCGCTCCAGCTTGTCCACCACCGCGCCGGACAGGTAGTCGTCCGCGGTCAGCAGCTCCCCGCCGTCCGGGTCGGCGAAGACCAGGTCGCCCAACGCCTCGGGGACCTGCTCGGCGGTGATGCCCAGCAGGCGGGCGATGGTCGGCTCATCGACCCGGTTGTGCTCGTTCAGGCACAGCGACAGCGCCTCTTCGGGCGTCTCGGCCGACGTGGGCCGTTCGATGCGCCGGTTGACGCGCCGGGAGAGTAGCGCCGCCTTCGTGGCGGTCTGCGTCTCGTCGTCAAAGCTCTCCAGCGCCAGGACGGCGACCACGTCGGGGTCGCGGCGGAACCCGCCCAGCCGCGGATGCCGGCGGCTGATGGCCGGCAGTCCGGTCTCTTCGTCCACCGCCCCCTCGTGCAGGGTGTAGCGGTTGATCGGACCGTGCGCCGTGACGTAGATGTCGTAGAGCCGGTTCACCTCGGCGCGCAGCGGCTCCAGCTCTGCGTCGGGCCGGTCGTGATCGGTCTCAGCCGCCATCAGTGCGAGCGTCGCGTCGCGCAGTCGGATCAGCTTGGGCAGCTCCTTGCCTGCCCGCGGTACCGCGGTCAGCGCGCCCTCGATCACCTCGTGCGGCACGTCGCCGACGAGGTGGAAAGAGCCCTCCCGCTTGCCGTCCGCCCGGACCGGGAAGGGCATGTTGTCGGCCGTGAACTGCTCGGCCTCGCCCGCGACGTTCCAGCCCCAGCCCTTCGCGCGGGCGGCGGTGGCGATGTCGCTGAACGCCGCCTGCAGCGCGGCGTCGAAGTCCTGACTGTCGGGGGCCTGTACCTGCAAGGTGTGGCCGTACTGGGCGGCCCGGCCCTGGACGAAGGTGCCGAGCACGTGCTCGGGGTGCTGGATGAAGTAGTCGTTGCAGATCTGGTCAGGCACGCCGGGCACCCGGCTCGTGCCCATCCAACTGCCGTAGTCCGGCTCGTCGTGGTCACGTCGGCGCAGGACCAGGATGTCCGCCAGGACGTTGGTGCCGCCCTCGGCCAGCGCGCCGTTGGGCAGCCGGATCGCGCCCACCAGGTCGGCGTGCTTGCCGATCGCCCGCCGAGCGTCTTCGCTGGCGGAGTCCATGGTGTATCGGGAGGTCAGCAGGATGGCGATGCCGCCCGGCCGCAGGGCCTGCATCGAGCGCCAGATGAAGTAGTTGTGGATGCTGTCGGTGACCGCCTTCGGCGCGGTCAAGTCGGACACCGGGAAGTTCCCGTACGGCACATTGCCCAACACCAGGTCCACGCTGTTGGAGCGCAGGGCGGCGTCCTGCAAGCGGGCGTTGAGGATCTTCGCGTTCGGGTGCAGCAGCGCGGCAATCCCCGCGGTGGTCGGATCGCGCTCCACGCCGAGCCACCGGACATCGACGTCGGCCGGGGTGCGGCCGATGAAGGCGCCCTGCCCACAGCCCGGCTCCAGAGCGTCGAGTACGCGCTCGGTCGGCACGCCGAGCTCCCGCAGCGCCGACCAGGAGGCATCAATGATCCCCCCGGGCGTGTAGTAGGCCGTGGGGGTCGCCTGCTCGGCCTGCCGGTAGGCCTGCCGCGGCAGGATCTGTTGAAGCTGCTCGCCGATCTCGGCCCACGTGCCGGTGCGGTCCGGGGCCAACGCCGGCGCGAGCGGTCCCCAACCGGGCCAGTGCCGCAGCAAATCCAGGTCCGCGGCGGTCGCCTCGACCTCGTCGGCTTGGATGCGCAGCAGTGTCTCGACGGCGGTCAGGCTCGCACGGGCACGGCCGATCGGACCCAAGCGCTGGCCGGCCGTCTCGGACGGCTGTGCCGGGACAGGGGCTACCGCAGTGTCAGCAGGTGAGGACAAGGGCTCTCCCAGTGGATCTCCGGCGCTGCGTTAGCGCCGTTCGCTGCCCCGACCAGCGGGCGAGCGGGCGGACGGCGGTTCAGACAGAGGCGGCGTACGCGGACAGTCGCGCCTCGAAGGCGTCGTCGTCGTTCTCCGGCAGGCGCGAGGGGCCGTCCTCCTGGCTCGGCGTCAGCCCCGGGTGCGCGAGGA
Organism: Kitasatospora sp. NPDC002965; assembly: GCF_040611255.1. NCBI lineage: Bacteria > Bacillati > Actinomycetota > Actinomycetes > Kitasatosporales > Streptomycetaceae > Kitasatospora > Kitasatospora sp. NPDC002965. The sequence goes on from NZ_JBEXNT010000037.1 coordinate 39,984, forward strand.
CCATGTCGATCCAGCGCGCCACCCGCGCGGGTGCCGGCACCAGGGCCTCGCCCATGAACCAATCGACGGTCCCGGCTTCGGCGGGCAGCACGGCCTTCCAGCCGTACGCCTCGTCCCAGACCAGCTCCAGGTCCTCCTCCTCATCGGCGTACGGCCCGCTCTCCGGCGGCGCCAGCGTGATCACCGCCGTGCGCACGGCGGGAGGCTGCCCGGTGGGCCAGGCAAGGAGCACACTCAGGCCGGCGTCGCCCACTGCGGCGGCAACGGCCTCGACGTAGGGCTGGTGATTTGTGCGGGTGATCAAGATGACTCCCTTGGTGCTGATGGGGTTACGGACCGGTCTAGCACGGCAGTTGTCCACCGCGCCGACCATTAACGATGGCGTCCTGAGACGTTGGCGGCCCGGAAGCTGCCAGTGGTCGGGCGACGGCGGACAGTGTCCGATCGCCCTCATTTGGCCTACGCCGGGGTGACCTTGGCGCCCCGATGTCGTTGGCGCGTACGCGGCCAGATGACCGCCCGCGGCCTACACCGTGCCGTGCGCACGACAGCAGACCGCGGGAGGGCCGGTTGACCTACACCGAGTGGGAGCACCTCGCCGACACCATGGCCGCCGACGGCGCCTCGAAGTCGGCGCGGCTCCGCTGGAGTTCGGGCCTCCTGCCCAAGGTGGCCTGGCGTGGGGCGCTGATCGGGCTGCTGGTGACTGGCCTGGTGCTCGAAGGGCACGCCGTGCTGCCGGTCGAAAGTCGTACAGCCGCGGCAGCCATCGACCAGCCGCTGCCGGCAGCAACCCCGCTCGTGCTGCCCTTGCAGGACTCTCCCCAACCGGCCACCCCGACCCCCGAACCCGCTCCCCCGGCGTCCGTCGAACCACCTGACGAGCCCGCATCTGACACCACGCCGGAGCCCGAGTCGGCGCAGAGCCCGCGGCCCTCTCGCGCGACGCCGACGCACCGCCCCCGGCCGAGCCACGGCGGCCGGCCGGAGGAACCTCCGAAGCAGCCGGCCCCGGGTCGGCCGCCGGCTGTTCCCGGTGCCCCGGCGGATCTCTGCGCCGAAGGGAGCCGGTACGGACAGCTCCCCGGTGACCTCGTCCAGATGTGCCGCCAGCTGCTCGGGTAGCCGGTGACCGCAAGATCTCCCGTCCTGGGGGCGGAGCTCGGCGCCCGGCGCCGCAAGACTTCCCGTTTGCTCCCCGGACGCGCCGCCAACGGCGGGTTCGCCGAACGCTGAGGCGTGGTGCTGTCCGGCGCGAATGGCGGGTAGAGGTCGCGCTCGGGCTGCGCGCCGGGCAGTGCCGCGCAGCCCTGGGTCCAGGGCGCGGGAGCGGCCCTGGTACCCCAGAGAGCAGGTGCCGGAAGGAGATCAGCGGATGAGCCGATCATGGCTGGTGGTTCCACAAGTTGACCGTGTCGGAGAGTCGCAGCGGCTTGTCGGCCGGCCCCTTGATGTGGCCGGGCACGATCCGGTCCTCGTGCTCGCAGTCGCCGGCCTCGTGGGTGCGCGGGCTGAGGCAGGTGTACCGGCGGTACGGGCGGACCGGCCAGCGGCACGTCCACTGCGGTTCGCGGCGGCCGGTTGACGCCTGAGCGTCCTGTTCGGCAGCGGCCCGGGGTGGCCGGTGCCTCGTGTGGACGTTGACGATCCGCACCGCGCTGTCGTCGGGGATGTTCGCCCTGCGGTCGCGCTTCTGGCCGTGGCGAGGTCGCGGCACGGTCTCCAGCTCGGTGAACTGGGCGTTGCCCTGCTGGGCCATCAGCTGCCAGGCGGTGTAGACGATCTGAGCCCAGCGCATCGTGCTGTCCGGCGCGGCCTCGCCGAACGGCACCCCGTACGCCAACACCACCTCGTTGTCCCAGGAGATCGGCCCGGTCCCCGGGGTTGTGGCGAGCAGCCCCGCGGTGACCTCCGTGCCGTCCGGGCCGACGCTGGCCACCAGGTCGGGTGGCAGCAGGTCGTAGGGCGTGCCGGACGCCGCGTAGAACGTCATCCACACACCCCGAGTGGCCGGGTCCAGGCGGCGCAGGTCGCCGTGCGCGTCCTGGTTCAGCCACTCGACCGAGCCGGGGCGGCCGTCCACCCGGGCTGAGTCGGGAGTCCATGTTGACCAGGACACTGCGACGATCGGTGAGGTGAGCGACAGGTCCGGTCCCGGCACAGTGAAGCCAGTGCCGGACATGGCCTCGGAGAGGTTGATGGAGTAGCCGCCGATCGGCGACTCGAAGAGCATGAAGCCCTGGTCTGCCGGGAGTCTGTTCTCGCGCACCGGCTCGGTGGGTGGGGTGGCCGCGGCGGCGAGCGACAGGCTCACCATGTCGGCGGTCGCGTAGTAGAGGCGGGCCTGCTCCAGTCGCTGGACCTCAAGGCGGGCCAGGAGCTGACTGCCGATCGCGCCCGCCGAGTAGGTCGTCCCGGCCGTCGGCACCCGAGGGATCATCGTGGCCTTGCCCGCGTTGATGGCTTGGGCGAGCATCTGCATGCCCGTCACGGAGCTGGTGTAGTTGATCAGGTCCGCCCGCCAGTCGGGCAACTGCTGCGGCTCCGGAGCCGACCACGGTGGAAGTGTCCTCGGATCGGGGACCGCGCCTCCGCCGTGCCCGTGGCGGTCCCCTTCTGCGACTCCCTGGTCGGCCATGCTGCTTCCTCCTTCATCGTCCCGGCGAACCGGGGGCGGGGCCTGCGGTGAGTGGACGTGCGGCACGGCTCTAGGCCTCGGGGGTGAGCTCGAAGTCCTGGTGACACACGCCGCAGGTGATCGGCCCGCCGTCGAGCAGGCCCGGCGTGGCCAGGATTCGGCGGGGTCCCACGGCGTCGCGGATGCCACCGTGGGCGTCGCGGCGGACGTGCGTGAGGCAGCCGCAGACGATGGTGCAGCGGCTTCCGCCGCGCGGGTTCTCCGTGCGCTGCGTGCCCGTGGGCATCTCCGGCAGATCGGTGCCGATCGCCCCGGGCTGGACGACAACGACCGGCGGCAGCACCTCTCCGGGCGCACTGCCCTGTTGGGCGATCAGCCGGGCGTCGGGGTCCTCGATCAGGTGCCCCACCGAGGCATCCAGGGCGGCGATGACCTCGGCGTAGCGGGTGATGGTCACCTCCCGGATCAGGCAGTTGCTGTATCCGCGGCGCTGCTGGTCGGCGTCTGCGCGGGCCGGCGGTTCCAGCCCCACCTCGCTCGCCAGCTTGGCGAACTCCCGGTTGTGGTACCGCCCGCCGCTGCTGGTGTTCTTGATGCCCCGTACGGTGCCCAGGGCGTGCGCGGCCTCGTGCAGCAGCGTCTGCATGATCCTCACCCCACCCAGCGCGAGCAGCTCGCCGCTGGCGAAGAGCTCGGGGCGGACGGCGCTGCCGTCCTTTGCGGTCCACGACCCGGCCCAGTGGTGGCCCCAGGTGACCGCGTCCTCGCCGGGCTGCCGGCCGTGCCCGGTGATCATCACCACGGACGGCAGGTCGGGGTGATGGGCGCGGATGGTGTCCCAAGCGTGCTCCAGAGCTCGGATGATCGTGGAGCCGTGGGCGTGCTCCCCCGTGATTTCGGGGGCGATGGCGGTCGTCATGGGCAGCACCTTATCGTGCTCACGATAAGAAATGTCCCCGAATCGGGGACATCCCCAGGAATCCTGAACACCAGTCACCTTTCCGAGTGGCACAGGCATGTGTCGCCGGTTCGGCGACACATGAGAGGCTTCGCCGGTGAAGGACAGCACCGGTCAGCAGGCCGCAGAGCAACTGCTTAGGGACAAGTACGGCGCCGGCCGGGAGTTCCTGGACCCGCTGCAAGTGATGCAGGCGGTACGGACTGCCGCCTGCGGGTACGGGGTGCTACCCGGCGACGAGCCGCCGGCGGTGCCGCTGGACGATGTCCTGGCGGCCCTGACCCAGGTGAAGGCCGCGCGCGCTCGCCTGGATGCGCTGGAACTGGACCTGATCGGCGCTGCCCGGAGCCGCGGCGGCACCTGGCAGCAGGTTGCCGACCGCCTCGGCTTCGAGCGGCGGCAGGCTGCGGAGGCTCGAACTGCTCGACTGGAGCGCGCCGTTCATGAGTTGGGCGACCGCGACCCCGCGGAGCAGCGACTGGTGCGGGCCCGCCGGCGGGCCGCCGACGCCTGGTGCACGGCCAACGCGGTCCGGCTCGACGCCATCGCCCGCCGACTGGCCGACGTGCTGCACGAGGCCTGGCCGCAGCTGGAGCTGGACGTGCTCGGCGGCCGGGCCGTGCGGCAGTTGGACACCGCACTCACGGACGGCGCTGACCCGGTGGATCTGGTCGCCCACCTGGAGAGCATCCGTTCCCGGCTCATGCCCTACAACCGGCCGCCCCTGGAGTTCACCGGTCCGCGCGCTGAGGAGGCTGAGCAGACCCGCGACGCGCTGGCGGAGCTGCTGCACGAACTGGACCGGGTACGGGCGGAGGTGCGGTCGGCCGGCCCAGGCCGGGCGGTGACCACCGACAGCTGACCGGACCGGCCGACGGTCACCGGGGCAGCAGCACCACGGCGGTCGCGTCGTCGCGGTACCCGTCGCTGTTCTTCTGGACTGCGGCCACCACCGCCTCGGCCAAGGCCTGCGGATCGCCCTGGTACTCGCGCACCAGCGCTTCCAGTTCCTCGCGGGACAGGTCGTCGGTGCCGTCGGAGACCAGCAGCAGCAACTCGTCGGCCGGCGCCTGGGACAGCGCGACGGTGGCGACCGTGGCGGTGGAGAGGCTGACCCGCACCCAGTCGTCCATCAGTGGTGGGAGCTCCACGTTGCCGTGCTGGCGCAGGTAGGCGCCCATGGTCTGCGGGTCGGTCCGACGTCGGAGCGCCGATCCGTCCCAGCCGTAGACGTGCGCGTCGCCCACCCACGCGAGGAGTGTGGGGCGTCCCGGCTCGGCCAGGGCCAGCACCGCGACGGCGTCCGGCGCGTACTCCTCGACCCCGGGGTCCTCGATCAGGCTGGCGGCGGCCATGATGCCGGCGAGTGCTCCCCGGGTGGACCCGATCCGCACTGCCGTCTCGGCCAGCAGCCGCATGGCCACGGCGCCCGCTGGGTCGTTGCCGATGCCGTCCACCACGGCCGCCGCCACGATGCCGCCGGCCGACCGGAAGGCCGACCCGGCGTCCATGTTGTACTCCCGGACACCGCGGCGCGTCGCCACGGCCGTGATGATCTCCTGCGCAGTCGTCATGGTCAGCTTCGCGGGGTGTGGTCGGCGTCGAGGGTGGTGTCGAGGTGGGAGAGGTTGTTCTCCTCGTCGGACTCGTACGGCTGGAAGCAGACGTGGCACTCCATCACGCCGTCGTCCTCGTCCGGCTCGTCCTGCGAGGCCGGTTCGGCGGTCGTCTTCAGGGCCACCGTCTTCCCGCGCCGGCGCGGGCTGATCGGGTCGTCGGCGGCCGGGACGGGCGCGAGTGGGGCCTCAAGACTGGCCGTGAGGAGCTTGCCGTCGGCGATCTGGCCGATGGCGATCTGCGGATTGTCGAAGAAGTTGGTCATGCCGGTTCCCTCCGGGCGGGGCTGGTCGTTGTCGTCCTGGTTGGCGTCGGCCGGGCGGGAGCCGCCGTCGAGGTCCACGAGGTCGCTGGCCGGGACAATGACCCTCCTGCCGACCGTCGTCGGGCCTCCGGGGATCAGGCCCAAGGACTGGGAGATTCCCTTGGCCACGGCCAGCTGGGCAATGGCAGTTCGGAAGACGGGCACGTTCTCGCTGGTCATCTCATAGGCAATGGCCCGCTGCCACGAGGGGTTGTCCGGGTCGTAGACGACGGTGATGGGCGCCGCGGTGCCCTCCGGCCACCAGCCCTCGCGTACCCCGCGCCCGATCGCGCGGGACAGGCCGACGGTGGGGCCGTTGAGCTTGCCGACGCTGCTGCGCAGGGTATCGGCGTCGGCGTAGCCGTCGCCGTCGATCACGACGATCTCGGCGAAGCGGCGGGCGCTGGCGGGGAGCGAGCGGAGGTAGCGTTCCGCGCGCTGGACGGTCCACTCGGTGTCGGCGGTAACGAGCAGTTCGTGGCGGTGTTCGGCGACAAGGTCGAGCAGTCTCCGCTCGAACTCTTCCGATGCGCCTTCGATGGTGATCTTCATGAGGGCCTTCCGGCAGATACTTGCCCGGCTCTCCGGGGTCTGTAGGGCGAGTGTGCCCGCCAGCCCCCGCTTCGTCTAGACCCTGGAGAATCTTGCCGGAATTCCTCACGCCTTCGAGTGACAACTTGTCAGGTGTCCCCGAATCGGGGACGCGTCGTCACTTATCAGTGGTAAGCTCCGCCTCACTCGTGATAAGACTCCTTACCGTGGGAGACAAGCTAGTGCAAATTGATGACGCCTCACTCGGCCCCCCGGCGGCGTCCGCCGAGCTCGTTGTCCGGCCTGATCGGCAGATCGTCGCCGACGTGTCCCCGTGGACCACCGCGGACTTCCAGCTGACCGAGCACACCCGGCAGAAGTTGCGCGACGCGGTGCCGGCCGAGACCTTCCGGGCCTACACCCGGTGGTGGGGCCAGGCCGCCACCTGGTGCGCCCAGCACGGGCGAATCCCGCTGCCGATGCGCGCGGAGACGCTCGCCGAGTGGACCAGCACGCTGACCGACACCGTCTCGACGCGCACCGGCGAACTGCTCGGCGTCGCCTCGCTGGAGCAGGCCGTCGCCGCGGTGCGCGCGGTCCACACCGAAGCCGGCTTCGACGGCATGCCCGGCACCAAGCTGGCCCGGCGTCTCATCACCGCGCACGGCAAGACGCTGGCCGACGCCGGACGCACCGAGCGACAGTCCGCGATCGTCACCGCCGACCAGACCCTGGAGATCGCCGAACGGTGCGACCCGACCACCTTGGCCGGCGCCCGCGACCGGGTCCTCATCTCCTTCTCCTTCGCCGCCTGGACCCGCCGCTCCGAACTCGCCAAGCTCAACTGGACCGACACCCGGGTGAGCACCGACCCGGACAAGCCCGGCCTCTACGTGCGGTTCCGCAGCAGCAAGACCGACCAGACCGGCAAGGGCGCCGAAGTCTTCCTCCCCGCCCGCGGTGACGCGCTCTGCCCGCTGCAGGCCTGGCGCACCTGGCGGCTGCTGCTGGCCGAGCGCGGCATCACCGGCGGCCGGCTGCTGCGCGGCGTGGACCGCTGGGACAACGTCCGCGACCAGCTGTCCGCCGGCTCGGTCAACGACATCTCCAAGCGCCTGGTCGGCGCGGCCGGGTACGCGGTGGACGAGCAGGGCCGCGAGTTCACCGCGCACGGCTGGCGCGCCTCCGGTCGGTCGGCCGCCCGCAAGGCCGGCGCCTCGAAGGAGAGCGCCGACCGGCACGGCCGCTGGTCCCGGAAGTCCAACACCGGCGACCGCTACGAACGCGACCGCGGCGAAACCGCCGATCACCCCATGGCCAAGGTCGCCGCCCAGCAGCAGGCCGCCAACCGCGCCCGGGCCGAAGGCGAACAGGACCGGCCAGCGTCATGACCGCCCCACACCCCAACCACCGCACAGGAGCAGGCAGATGAGTCAGCGCAGCACACAGGCCTTCAACCTCGGCCGGCACCTGTCGGAGAAGACGGACGTGCCGGTCGAGCTTCGCCACGAGAGCGGCGCTCGGTGGCTGGTGCAGTGGCCCGACGGACCGACCCGCGACCAGATGCGGGCGCTGGTCACCGAGATGCTGGAGAAGCACCCGTACCACTTCGGCCTGATGAAGAGCCGGGAGATCTCCTTCTCCCGGATGGACACCACTCGGGCCTGGGCCGCCCGCGCGGTGGCCGCACGCCGGGACGGCTCCCTCGCCGCGGAGACTGCCCGCGGCGCCGCGCGGCGCCGGGAACTCGGCATCGACCGCATCCGGGTCGGCATCACGGAACCCAAGGCGGCGGAGTACTACGTGCTGGTGAACTTCATCGAGCAGCAGATCGACGACACCGCCTACCCGGACCGGCCCAGCGACCCGACCGACGCCCCGCTCATCGAGGAGCTGCTGACCGCCGGGCGGCGCTCGGAGTACGCCATGGCGAACATCCTCACCAACGAGCTTCTCGTCCCCGAGAACGACTGAGCCCTGCCCGCACCCGACCGACAAGGAGACCCAGTTCAATGACGAACGACGACGACCAGTACGAGGTCGAGGCCGACAACCGGCGCCGGCAGGCTGCCGACCTGGAGCACATCGCCACCTACTACGCGCTGGAGAAGCGTCGCGGCATCCGCGTTGCGCTCGGCGGCCGGGTCCGCCACAACGGACGCGAAGGCGCCATCGTGGACACGGCAGGGCAGCGGTTGAAGGTGATGTTCTACGGCGACGAGGAGCAGAGCATCTGCCACGTCACCTCGGGGATGGCGTACGAGACGGCCGCCGGATGGATCGACGCGACCCCGGTCCCGGACCCCTGGGCCGTTGCCCCGACGGGATGACGAACGACGGAAGGCCGGTCACCACCAGGGTGGTGACCGGCCTTCCGTCGTGCCGGTAAGAACTCTGTCACCAGCCGCAAAGCGGTGATCAGCCCTTTCTGTGCGGGCTCAGAGGACGCCGCCCTTGGCGCGGAGCCGCTGGGTCTCCGCGAGCGCGATGCTCAGCGCGGAGCCGAGCTGGTCGGCCTCTTCCCCGGTGAGTTCGGCCTGCTTCTCGGCGCGGCGGAGTCGGTCCTCCAGGAGCGCGCCGCGCAGGGCTGAGGAGGCGCCCGCGGGCATCCCGTTGCTGAACGCGACGACCGTGCCGTAGAAGCCGTGCATCAGGTCGTCCGTGCTCTGCTGGCCGTCCGGGTCGCCCGGGACGGACATGGTCGTGCGGGCGAGGATTTCGGCGGCGGCAAGGAGGCGGCCGGCCGCGATGGCGGGGCGCTCGATGGCGCCGCCCCCGTCGGGGTCGATGTGGAGCGCCCGTAGCGCGTTGCCGATCATCTGGGCTGCGCCGGGCCGTTCCGGGACCCCGTCGATCCGGTCGGAGGTCTTGTCCTGATGCGTCGTCATGGGCGGCAGCGTAACGGCCGGGTCAGCCGAACGGGGTCAGTACGGCACCGACCAGCCGGACCCTGGCGTCCTCGGCGTGCCCTTGGCACAGCAGAATCCCCTCACCGCCCTCGGCGCCGACCACGCGGAAGGTGACAGGCTCAGCGCAGGGCGATTTGAGCCGGTCGTATCCCCACCGCGTCCCGCACCGGGAACACACTGTGCTCCCGCCACTGCTGGACAGGCCAGCCGGACCGCAGGTGGGGCACGTGCCGTGGTGCGCGGCACAGGCACCGCGGGCAGCCCGCGCCCGCGCAACGGCGTCGGCGCTCTCGCGGAGCTCCCCGGCAGCCTGGCGCGCGTAGCCGGCGGCAGTGTCCACCCGGAAGGCGGTGACGCGTTCGCGCTCCGGGACCTGGCGGAGCTTGTCCCGGACCTCGGCCAGCCGCAGCGCGAAGGCCTCGGCCTCGGCTGCGAGAGCGCGCAGGCCAGCCGGGGTTACGTCGTGGTCGTCGTCCATGCCCACCAGGGTCCCACGGTCGGATGGCCCTGATCGGCCCCACCCATCATGTCGCCGAATCGAGGACATTCCTTATCGTGAACACGATAAGGAATGGTCGCCCGAACGCCGCATCCTGTGGGTGTGGCCTCGGGAAGGGTCGGGACCGAGTCAGCTCCGGGCGCGACCACGCGCCTTCTTGTCGCGCTTGCGGTTGCTCTTCGAGGGCTTGGTGGCGCTTCGGGCGCCAGGGACGGAGCCAGGCCAGGGCTGGTCGAAGATGCCCTTGATTGCGGCCTGGCCGGTCGGGTCGATGGTCAGCTGGGTGTCGGGGTGCATAGGGGCGATGCAGGCGCGCAGGTCTCCGGCCATCACTCGGAACGGGACGTACCCCCGCCCCGAGTCGAGGAAGGCGATCGGCCGGTCAATCGGCCACTGCGGGGCCATCCGTTGGTGGAATCCGCCCATCCCGGTGCCCTCGTGCCAGAACCAGATCGCCACGCGCCACTGCCGCGCCCGGTCGTTGTCGGCGTTGAGCAGGGTGTTCAGCAACTCCGCGCCGATGCCCCGGCGCCGGTGGTCTGAGGCCACCGCGATGTCTGAGATCTCCACTACCCGCTCGCGCAGCTGGCGCACCATCGGCTCCGGCAGCTGGGTGATCGCGCGGTGCGACCACCCTCCGGTGGCTCCAGCGTTCACCAGGCCCACCACCGTGCCGCTGGACTTCTCCTCCGCGACCAGCGTCACCAGCACGTTCGCTGTGGCCCGGGTGGCAGCGTTCCCCTTTCGCAGCAGTTCATAGGCGGCATCCGCGCTCATCGGGACGCCGCTGGCGCCGCTGGCGAACTCGGCCGCCATCGCCCTCAGCGCCTCCTCGGTGGGGCCGGTCCCGGCGGGGGCGGTGGCCATCTCCAGCAGGTGCCGGTGGGCTACGAGGCTCTGGGCGTCGTAGCCGGGGTTGGCCTGCTGCATCAGCTCCAGGGCGGTGTCGATGTCGTCGGCTTGCAGGGGGCGGATGCGGTAGAGGGAAGCGTCCATGGCAGAAGGGTAGGGCGAGCGCGCGCCGCTGGCGGGGAGGGTGGAGCTCCGGAGCGCCGGTTGGTTTCGCACTGATCTTGGAGTTCTGGCGCCTGGCAGGTGCATGCTGGGGGTATGGTCAGGCGATCGGCTAGGTGCTGCGATCAGTGCGCCGTCGAGCTGCCGGAGGGCAGCCGGAAGTCGCGGCGGTACTGCTCGGCGGCCTGCCGCACGAGGGCCTGGCGGGCGAAGCGGGAGCGGGAGCTGTGGTGGCGGACGAACGTCGAGTTCGCCTTGGCCGTGCGGGAGGGCCGCCACTACAGGCGCCCGAAGGTCCGCTGCCCGATCTGCCACGGCTGGTGGGTGATCGGGGAGGCTCCGAAGGCCGTTCGGAAGCGCAAAAGACGCCGTGTACTGCTCGCCGCGGTGCCGCACCCGGGCCTATCGGCGGCGTCTGGAGTCGCGTTCAGAAGGCGTCACCCGTTCAACAGGCGTCACCGCGTGACGGCTTCCGGTGACGTGATCGGGGACTTCGCCGGCCGGAGGACCGCGAAGGTGGGGCCGTGATGGCGGACCGGAAAGAGGAGCTTGCCGCTCTCGCTCGGCAGGCCGTTGCCGTCGCGGGTGGCCTGCGGCTGCTGGTGGAGCGGATGGGCGATGCCGGCTGGCGGATGCAGGACTACAGCGAGGAGGGCCTGCTCAACGTCGCCTCCGCCCTGCGGGGCACGGCGGTGCTGATGGCCGTGGACACCGGCAATACCGAGCTGATGAGCGAGCTCACCGGCCGCGCCGTGCACGAGATCGACCCCACAGAGTGGCTGCGGCAGCACGGCCAGGACGACGAGCAGCCGTGACGCGAGCCTCACCTATTCGGTGCGCCACGGCCAGGCCGGCGGCATCGCCGACCCCCACATGCAATTTGGGATAACAGAGAGGGACCTCAGCCATCCTCCTGCCGGCGGGGCCGGGCGCCGCGCGTGCACCTTCCGCTCCCACGTTCGGAAGGCTCACCTGAAGGGGTGGTGGGCGCTCTGTTATCCCAAACTCTCGCCGGTAGGGTCCGGGGGCATGGATCTCGACCCCTACGTCGTGCTGGCCCACTGGCTCGACAACACCCCGCTCGCCGACCGCACCGACGAGGACTACGACACCGAGGTGCGCGACTGGATCGCCTACGCCGGCCGCCACGTCTGGACCGCGCAACCCGCCGACGTAGCCCGCTGGGCCAACCGAGCCCGTGCCGAACGCACCATCGCCCGCCGCGTCTCCTCGGTGCGCGGCTTCTACGCCCACGCCCAGAAGCTCAACCCCGCCCAGCACAACCCCGCGCTCAAGCAGCTGCGGCCCGACGTGACAGCGCTGCCGCCCGGCCGGCCCCCGCTCGACCCACCCACCACCGCGCTGTTCGTCTCCGCCCTCGACCGCTACCGCGGCCCCCAGCCCGAGCGCGCCCGTGCACTCGGCTACCTCATCCTCGGCATCGAGCACCTGCGCGCCCATCAGGCGGTCGCCCTCGACCTCGCCGACCTGGTCCGCGAGCAGCACCGCCACACCGCCCGCGTCGAACTCAAGGGCGGCGGCACCCGCTTCCTCGAAGTCCCCCCGGCCACCGTGCTCGCCGTGAACGACTACCTGCCCCACCGCAAGACCCGCGCCCCCGACTCCACCGACGAAACCGGCCCACTGCTGACCAGCAACAATGGGCGTCGCCTGGACGGCCACACCACCCCCACCACGATCCTGCGCGCCGTCGCCGCCACCCACCCGCTCCTCGCCGAACTCGGCACCGCCATCACCTCCGATGCGCTCGCCGCCACCCCCAGCCCCTGGCCGCTCGCCACCCGCGCCACCCGCGCCACCGAACCCGACACGCCATGACCGGGGTTCACCACACCCGGGCGTCCTCCGGGGCAGCGCCGGCGCCGTGGTGGTAGCGCAGGACGGCCTCGGCGAGTGCGGCCCGGGCCCGGCGCACGGCGATCTCCTCCGCCCGGCCGGCGTCCCGCGCCCACTCGCACGGCCCGGCCGGACCCGCTGCCTCGACCAGATCCGCGTGGAGCTCGCCGAGCGCCTGGTCCCAGCGGCTCAACGCCCGCAGGGCGGCGCGCACCCGCGAGGTGACCGCCATCGCCCGGTCGGCATCCGCCCGGACGGTGGTCTCGATGCGCCGCAGCTCGCGGTCGTCCACGCCGGCGATGAGCTCACGCCAGGCGCCGACGCGGGCGTTGAACTCGGCCACCAGGACGCGCTGCTGGACGACCGTGCTGACCGGCACGTCGGTCGGCACCCACGGTGGAGTGCGCGCCTGGGTGGGCATCGAGCCCTTCGCCAGCGTGCCGGTCAGGTTCAGGCGGCGGCGGCTCACCGCTCCCCCGCGGCGGTCGTCCGCCGGCCGGACACGGCGAAGGGCTCGGGATCACACCGGAGAGGAAGCACGTACGGCCCAACGAGTGAGCGCACCGCCCGGGCACGGGCCCCGGCGGAGGGCGCCCTCTCCGGCCGGCCCGCCCGGGGGACTCGGAAATTCAGAGTCCCCCGGCACGCGTCCGCACATGAGGGTGCCCCTGACCGCGGGCGGTTCGCAGTTCAGGGGCACCGTCATGTGCGGACGCGTCAGGCCGGTTCGTCCGTGTACCAGACGCTGGGCACCCGGCTGCCCAGCCGGTGAGCGATCGCGTGCTCGCCCTTGGTGCAGCCCTGGAATGTGCCCGACGACTTCCGCAGCTCGTTCATGGCCGGCAGGTAGTGGTCACGGTGCCAGACCGACGGGCCCGTGTAGCCGCAGCTGGCCGGGTCCGTGCACTCCTGCCAGGCCAGCCACAGGGCGTGCAGGAAGGCGATGGCGTCCAGGTGCTCCAGCCACCGGTGGCACCAGCGGGCATCGGCGGACGGCTCGCCAAGGTAGGCCGGGACCAGCACGCCTTCGACCCACTCGGCCAGCGCGCGCCGCTCGGCCTCGTACATCTCCCCTTCGAGCAGCAGGATGAACGGCGGGAACTGCCACGCGTCCTCCTCGTCGGCCGGCTCGTTGTCGGCTTCCTCGGGTGCCTCCTCCTCCTCCTCCTCCTCGTCCTCGTCGGTGCCGGCGGCGCCGGCGGCCACCTCTTCCCGCAGGGCCTTGATCTCCGCCCGCATCGCCGCCAACTCGGCCTTGAGGTCGGCCACGTCCTCCTCGACGGCTGCCGGCAGCGTCCCGTCACCGGGGGTCGAGCTATCAGCCACGTCGGGCCGCCACGCGCTCCTCGTAGGCGGTGACCGCCCGCTTGGTGATCGCTGCCTCCTCGGCCGCCATCTCCCCGCCGATGTGCGACATGCTCTTCTCCTCGTACCAGGGCCGAAGAGCGATCTGGGCGACCGGCATCCCGGTGGACAGCAGCAGGGCGGTGCCCCGGCGCATCGCACGAACCTCCGCGGGTTCCAGGATCTGCTCGCGCTGCTCGCTCACGGAGGTCGAACCGCCGTCCTTGCTCTTGGTGTAGGAGCCGCGGTAGAAGTCGTGGCTGCCGACCAGGCTGGCGACATCGGCGCAGAACTTCGGGTCATCCAGACCGACACCGATGATCTTCTTGGTGCTGGCTCCCCACATCGCGTCCATGCCCACCTCCCCCCACGCTTTGACTCCCTGGCGGTAGCTCTGGAGGATCACCAGCGGCGTGATGCCCCGGGACCCAAGGTGGGAGTACAGGTCGGGGAGGTCGGCGATCCGGCAGATGTTGGCCGCCTCGTCCAGGATCGCGCGCATCGGCTCCGGCAGTCGGCCGCCGTGCCGCTCGCCGGCCTCGGAGCCCGCGGTGAAGACCGCGTCGGCGAGAGCGGCGACTACCGCAGATGCGGCGCCGCCCTTCTTGCTCAGCAGGTACAGGGTGTCCTTGCTGGTGGCGAACTCCTCGGGCCGGAACTGGTCTCGGTGCTTGTCGGGCGTCACCCACGCGAGGACCTTCTCGTCGCGCAGCGACGACAGGGCGGTACGGGCGTTCTGGTACAGCCCGCTCTGGGTCTCCTCGGCGATGTTGATGGAGGCCTCGACCTGCTCGGCCAGCACTCCCTCGTGCTGGTGGAGAATCCGCAGCGGGGCCTTCTCGTTGGGGTCGGCCACCCACTTGAGGACGTCGCGGATCTCGGCGCCGTCCCACCAGGCAGCGCGGAAGTAGCCGACCAGGATGTCGGAGGCGCCCTGACTCCAGAACGGGTCTGCGGCGTCGGAGGTGATCTGGTTGATGAAGTGGCTGGCGAGACGCTCGGCTCGGTCGATGGTCTCGGCCTCGGCGATGATGTCCCACCACCAGGTCCGTTCGATCTGCGCGACGCCCTGGGTGTCCAGTCCCCAGGACCGGCCGATCCGGCTGCGGGCGGCCACCGTGGCGGCGTACACGTCGGGCTTGTTCGAGGTCATCAGCAGCGCGGCCGGCGCCTCCTCGGCCACCGGGATCGCCACCGCGCTGGACTTGCCGGCGCGGGGGGCCATAAGTGCGAGGTAGGTGTCCTCGTCCGACCCGCGCAACTCCACCTTGGTCGGCATGTGGTTGCCGAGCAGCACGCCGCGGTCGGCGGCCTTGAGCGTCTTGGGCTTGACGCTCTTGAGGGAGGCGCGAAGGCGGGTGGCGGTCCGGGCGGCCTTCTTGGGGGTGAGGTCGCGCACCTGGTGCAGGGTCGCCAGGTGCGAGGCGTTGCGGAACCACCTCATGCCGAGCCACAGGCCCCACACGATCGCGGCGACGACGGCCACGTCGAAGAGGCAGGCGCCGACCCCGCTGGCGACCGGCGAGTCCCGCCACACCGAGTTCCAGTCCTGGGCCATGTGGAAGAGCGTCAGCAGGTTGGGCGGGGCAACCGGGCTGCCGGTCACGGCAGCGCCGGCTGCCGCTCCTGCCCAGGTGGAGGCGGAGAGCACCACGGCGCCGCCGAACAGGGTGCCGCCTGCCGCCCATGCGCGGTCGTTGTCGGTCATCATCAGCTGTCGCCCCCCGGCTGTTCGTTGTTGTCGGTTCGGTAGAGCCGTGCCTCGGACGGGGTGAGTTCGGTCGCCGCGGCGATGCCGGGCCGCGTGCCGATCTTGATCAGGTACTTTCCGCGGCCGGGGTGCACCTGGTCGCTGGTGTCCAGGCCGGTGGACGTGGCGCTGGACCAGGACTCGATCATCATGCGTTCCTGCTCGGTGAGCGCGCGCTTGCCGGTGACCCGGTTCAGCTCCTCGGCGGTGGAGGCGCCGATCACCCAGGTGTCGCAGCGGTCCATCAATCCGCGGGCCTTGGCCCGGTCTTCCTCGGTGGGCAGCGACTCGGCGTCGAGCAGCGAGTGCGTGACGTAGATCGTCACGTCGTCCGTGGTGCGGTTCAGTCGGCTGATCGAGTCCATGGAGTCCACCAGGCCGGGGCCCGACCTGAGCGCGCGCCACATCTCGTCCATCGGCAGCACGAGCTTGCGGTCGAGCAGGCCGATGCTGCGGGCACTGTCGATGCTGGAGTAGGCGTACGCCCAGGTGGCGATCATGCCGGCGCTCACCACGGCGTTGCCGCGCGCCCGCAGGCTGGAGATGTCCACGGAGACCGCTTGGGAGTTCAGGTCCAACGCCTTCGTCGTCGGGCCGTCAAACATGCCGCGCAGCGGGCCGCCGGTCAGGTTGTCGAGACCGGCGATGACGGAGCGGGTGAGCTCCATGTACGCGTCGCCACCGGCGACCGCCAGCTTGCTCAGCAGGGGCTCGGGGGCCTGGCGGAGCACGGCGATCACGTCGGGAATGATCGGGTCGTCGTGGGGCGAGGAGTCGTCAGCCAGCTGCACCGCGAGGTTGAGCGCCGAACGCTCGATCTCGTTCGGGGCCCGGCCGAGCCCGTTCTTCGTAGACAGCAGGGCGCCCAGCGTCTCCAGCCGGCGCCCGTTGAGCACGTCCAGCAGAGCAGTGCGCCGATCGCCGGACAGGGTCGAGAGGTGACTCTTGAGCGGGCCGGAGTCCAGAGGGTTGATCCGGCCGATGCCGTCGCCGATGCGCACCACGCTGCCGCCGAGCTCGCTGATCAGCGTGCTGTACTCGCCCTTGACGTCCGCGGGCACGCAGACCATGTAGCCGTAGGCGCAGTAGACCAGGCAGATCCGCTTGACCAGGGCGGACTTCCCCGCGCCCGGCTGCGACATGACCCAGACACCGGGGTTGGTGGTGAGCTTGCCGGTCCAGCCGGACGGGTCGATGCACACCAGCTCGCCCGTGAGCACGTCCCGGCCGACCGGGACGCCGCGCGCCGGCAGGCCGCTGCCGAGCAGGAACGGGTACAGGCCGCCGGCCTGCGTGCTGGGGCCGGTGTAGACGGTGCCGGCGTCCTCAACAATGGCCCGGCCGCCGAAGCGCCCCGACCAACCCATGCGGCCGGCGTACGCCCGCCGTCGCCGCTTGTCCTCCTCGCGCTGGCCGCGCTCCGGCTGCCCCGACCCTGTCGGGTCCAGCCGCCGCGGCGTTGTCACTACGGTCTTGCCTGCCACCTTCGAGCCCCCCTTTCCCTCTTACTTCACGAGCGGGTTGTAGCCGATCGGCAGGCCTGCGGCGAAGACCGCGGCCTGCGCGCCGTATGCGGGGCGCATCCGGATTCCGCGGGTTGCCTTGATGGCGCGCGCGAGGTCTTGCCGCGCGGCGGGCAGCTCAGCAGCACTGCGGGCGGTCGTGGTCACCAGCAGGGTCCAGTCCACGACCTGGGCGCCGCTGGCGGCCTGGGCTGCGGCCTGCTCCGCCCGCTGGAAGTCGGCCTTCTGGCTGTAGCGGGCCCGGCCCTTGGTCTCGGCCGTCGTGTCCGCGCGGTTCTGGGCGGCGGAGATCTCGCGCTCCAGGACCTGTTCGCCCTCGTGCGGGTCGAGCACCCGGTAGGCGAGGGTGACTCGGCGCTGGAACCGCCCGGGCGACATCAGTGGCAGCAGGACGCTGTACGGGATGGGCCGGCGCGGCATCTCCCGCAGCACCATCGACACCGAAACCGCGCCGTCGTGGGCGTACGTCTCCCAGTCGTCGTCCGCCGCAACGGGTCCGCACTCCCCCCACTGGAGCTCTTCGAACTCCTCGTCCCGGGCGTGGAAGGAATCGGGGTCGTAGGCGCTGCGGACAATGCGGCGCAGGTCGGTTGCTGTGGTGCGCCGGTAGATGTCGGTGCCGGTACCGGTCAGGTCGAGGCCGTCCACCACGCGCAGAGCCTCGGCGACCTTCTCCGCCAGGTCCTTGGGCGGGGTGGCCGTCGCCATGGGGTCCACGATGACGCTCATCCACGGCGCGACCGACGCCGTTGCCCGCGGCGTGGTGCGCACGAGCTCGTCGATCGTGTCGAGTGCGAGCTTCGGGGCGTCGGAGCGGCGGCGCCTCTTGACGTCGTCGCCCAGGGCCTCTCCGGCGCCGGGGGTGATCTGGATGGTGACGCTGGCGCCCTTGATCTGCTCGTCCGTGCTCATCGCGTCGAGGACGGCGCTCCAGGTGCGGATGTTGCCGCGCACGGCGCCGGTCGGTGCCATGAGGCTGCCGCCGGGGGCGAGCAGGGTGGAGACCGTCATCCAGTCGGTTGAGCGGTTGTGCACGACGCCCACCGTCCTGCCGGTGGTGGGGTCGTGGGCCTGGATCAGGGAGGAGGAAGCGCCGACGCCGGGCAGGTCCAGCGCGAAGGGCTGGGGCAGCAGGATCTGGCGGTAGGAGGTGGCGTCCGCCCGGGAGGCTCGTTTCCAGGCGGTCCGGGCCCAGTAGTAGGACAGGGCGGACATGCCGTGGCGGCGTGCGGCGGCGAGGCCGGCGAGCGCGGCGGTGACCGGCAGGGTGATGAGCAGGGTTGCGTGCTGGGCGGTGCCCAGGATGCCGTCGAAGGTGAGCGCCAGCGCGACCACGATCGTGGTGTTGCGGGACATCCCGCCGAGCCCGAAGGATCGGCGGGACCTGAATCCGTCCACCCTCAGCCCGGTCGGGACTTCGTGTGTGCTCACTTGTCGCCACCGCCCATCTGGTTCGCGCCGCTCTGGACGGCGCTGTTGACTCCGTCGAGGACGGCGATCCCCAGCCCGACGGGACCCGCCGATGCGGTTCCGGCGGTCGCCGCAGTGCTTGCTCCGGCCCCCGCACTCGCGCCGGCTCCCGCGCTTGCTCCTGCGGCGGCTTGGGCTCCGCCGGGGGCGGCTCCCGCGGTGGCGCCGACGGCGGCGTCGGCGGGGGCTGATCCTTGGGCCGGTACCTGGGCTGCTTGGGTCCGGGAGGACTGGGCAAGCGCGTCGCTGCCTGCGGCGCCGTCCTGGCCACTGGCACCGCTACCGCCATCGCCCTGCTTCGACATGGTCTGTTCAACGTGCTTGGCGTGCTCGACGGCACTGGTCGGGGCGTCACCTTCTCCGCCACCGCCACCGCCACCGCCACCGGAGCCCAGGTACTTCGCGCCGACGCCGGCCACCGCGCCGATGGCGCCGCCGACCGCCATGCCACTGCCCATCTCGGCGCCCAGCGGCGCGAAGATCTTGGTGAGCGGGGCGGGGGCCAGGATGCCGAGCAGCAGCGTGGCGATGCCGCGCAGCCACTCCGCGAGGGTCGTCGCGTTCCCGAACTCCGAGAAGCCCGCACAGATGATGATGGCCAGGACGGGCTTGTAGATGATGATGACGAAGATGCTGGTCATCAAGCGCGGGGCCCACTGCCGGGTGGTGTCGCCGCCGACCCGGCCGGCCCCGGCGATCGGCAGCAGCAAGCACTGGATCGGGATGGCACTCTGCCGCAGGAAGACCAGCGCCATCTGGATGGCTCCGACCAGCACCAGGACGAGGAGCCCGGAGAGGACGATCGCGGGGTTGGCGATCGAGGCGGGCACCAGCACGGCCACGATGCGGTCGTAGGCGGCTCCGTTGCTGCCGAAGACGGTGTTGACCATGCCGTTGGTCACCTCGTCCCCGACCGTGAGGAGCATCGCCACGAGCGAGACGCCGACCGTGGACAGCACCATGTTCTGCGCCCACCCTGAGGCGGCCCGCCCCAGGTACTTGGCTTCGCCGGTCACGGCCATCTTGCCGACTTGCCACATGAAGGCGGCGGCAGCGATGAGTAGGCCGAGCCAGACCAGCATCCCGGCGAGTGTGGCGTTCTCGCCGAAAAGGCCGGTGGCCTTGAGGTCGAGTGACGGGCCCTGCAGCGCCAGGGTGAGCGTGGTCTTGATCATCCCCTTGGCGAGGTCCTCGCCGCTCTTAAGCAGGTCGCCGATCAGGGAGTCCCAGACGTCCTTGTACTCCTTCTTGATCTGCGTCTCGGCGACGTTGCCGACCGTCTTGCAGATCCCATCGACGCCCAGAACTCCGATGACGCTGCCCAGGGTCACGTCGCACAGCCCGCGGATGCCGCTGCCGATGGTGCCGGCGGCGGCTGGCTGTGCGGCGACCGTCTGCTGCACCGTGATCCCGCCGAACAGTGCGGCGAAGGTCAGCAGCAGGGCGACCAGCCGGCGCTTCATGACGCCTGCCTGATCGCGGTCCAGCCGGCATCGTTGAACGCCACGTCGCCGGGCGACGCGATCGCCGGCTGCTGCTGACCCTGGGTCTGTGCCACTGCGTGGGCGGAGGCCTTCGTGCTCAGCTTCCAGTCCGTGTCCTGCCACGAGGCGCCCAGCACGGAGACGACGTAGCTGTCCTTCAACGGCGCGGTCTCCCCCGCCTTCTGGCTGACCTTGGTCAGCAGGTAGGCGGTCACCTCGCTCGGAGAGGATTCGATGATGCGGAAGCCGACCACGTTGGCGCGCACGAACGCGCCGGACGGCAGCGGGCCGGACGCGGGCAGCCCGAGGTCGGATCGGCTGTTGGCGTCGGTCTTCGCGGCGCTCGCCTTGATCTTCTCGGCGTTCGCCGGACTCTGGTCGGCGGCGGCGAGGTAGTTGTTGTAGATGGCCATCTGCTGGTCCACCATGCCGTGGGACCCCTGCATGTTGGTCGTGCTCGCGGCTACCAGCAGCGCCACTGCGCCGTCCGTGGTGTCCGGCCACCCGGTCTGGGTGCCGTCGGCCCCGTTCTTGGTGCCGCGCGGCAGAGCCAGCCACCGAAGCGGCTCCGTCCAGGACCCCGGCGCGGTGTAGGACGGCGCGGCCTGCGGTGTGGACGTGCCCGGCGAGAACGTGCCCGGCGACGCCGGCGACGCGCTCTCGCTCTGGCTCGCCGAAGGGTTGTTGTGGTCGTCGTTGCCCGTCAGGGCCGAGTACGCGGTCAGCGTCGCCACCGCGGCCAGCGCGATCCCGGCGCCCCATACCAAGCCTCGGTTGAGGCCGCTCCCCCTGGTCCTGCTCCCCCTGTTGCGCATGTCAGCCTGCAATTCCGTTGAGGATGGCGATCAGCGATCCGGACAGGAGGATCGCGGCGACGCCCGACCCGATCCACTTGAACGGCTCGGAGCCGCCGCCGTGCCTGCTCTTGTCGCTCATGACGAGCTTGTAGATCCCGTAGCCGACGCCCGCCACCCCGGCCAGCACGATCAGGTACAGGCCGTACCCCATAAGTGTGCCGACGGGGCCGTCGAGACCGGGGATCTTCGTGGGCTTGGCGGCGGGGATCAGGCCGGGCTTCGGCGGGTCCTCGGCGAGCAGGTTGGTGGGCCAGTTGCTCATTTCGTCTTTCCTTCCATCTGGCGGCACAGCTTGGCTGCTGCGCGCACCACTTCGGCGTACGTGAGTGCGGCTTCGGGGCTCTCGACCGCGCGGAGCACCGGCAGGTACGGCACGCGGGCGATCCCTGCCAGGCGGGCGCCCAGCGCGCGTGTCCGATAGCGGGCCGCCGGCGGCGGCGGGGCGGGCACGTCTGCCACCAGCACCAGCCACGGCCGCGGGACTCCCGGCGGCCACTCCATGAGCATCCGCTCGACGGCGATCGTGGCGAAGACGGTGGTCGGTGCGACCATGACCGGCTGGGCTCCGTAGGGCACTGGTTCCCCGGGCCCCAGGACTCGGGCCCGCTGGCCGTTGCCGTGCACACCATCGAGCATCGCCGCGACGGTGGCCGCGGCGATGTCGTACCCATGCACGGGTACCAGCCCGTATCGCAGCAGCGGCCCGGACAGCTGCACGGGCGCCTCAGAGACCTGATGGATCGTCATATCGCAACATCCCCCCCTACACCTGCGTTGGATGAAACGTCCTGTGCTGCTGGGACTACAGAGACTAACGTGACTGCGCGACAACCTTGGGTAGCATTTTTTGCATTCGGAGGACGGCGTGTCCCGGTTCAACGCTGCACGAGCAGCCGCCTTGCGCATCAACTCCGGTGTGTGCATTGAGGATTTGGCGCTCCTGGCCGGGGTGAGCCCCAACACGATCCGCCACGCCCTGGGCGGCAAACACGATCCTCGACCTCGGGTTGCCGCAGCGATCGCCCGGGCCCTCGGGGTCCCAATTTCTGAACTCGCCCTGACAAAGGGCCCGTTGACTCTGCGTGATGTCAGGCATCGACTCGGGCTGAGTCAGCTCGGCATGGCCCTGCGGGTCGGTGTCTGCCGACAGATGGTGTCCCGGGTCGAGCGGGGCGTCAGCAACGTCAATACACCCGAAAGGTGGGCTCAAGCCTACGAACTGTCACTCGATGGGTGGTTACGGGCTTATCGGACTTCTAGGGCATCTGCACTCAAACGAATTGCAAGTCAGATGAAAGACACAACGGGGGGCAAATGAAGAAAGTCCTGGTGGCCGCCTGCGCCGCCGTACTCGGAGTGATAGTCCTCGTCTCGGTCTGCCTGATGGCTGTTGTCTCCGGCCAGCAGAGCGCCACCGCGGCGGGCGTCGCCACCTCGCTGACCGGGGTGCCGGACGCGTACAAGCCGTGGATCACCAAGGCGTCGCAGGCCTGCAAGTTCCCTGCACTGACCCCGGCACTGCTCGCCGCCCAGCTCCACCAGGAGTCCGGGTTCAACGCCAACGTCACGAGCCCGGCCGGCGCGCAGGGGGCCGCGCAGTTCATGCCGGGCACCTGGGCGACCTGGGGGCGCGACGACGACGGCGACGGCAACGTATCGCCGTTCAACATCGGCGACGCCGTGATGTCGCAGGGGAGGTTCATGTGCAGCCTGCTGGGTGAGGCCCAGTCCTCGGGCATCGCGGGCGACATCCAAGCTCTGGCGCTGGCCGGGTACAACGCCGGCTGGAATGCGGTCACCACCGCGCACGGCATCCCGCCCTACCCCGAGACGCAGAACTACGTCTCGACCATCCTGGCCGCGATGCCGCAGTACCAGGGCGGGACGACTGCCGGCACGACCGTCACCGGCACCGGAACGGGCGCCGATGCTGTCCGCCGTGCCATGACCCAGCTCGGCGTCCCGTACTCCTACGGCGGTGGCAGCCCGGGCGGCCCGTCCACCGGCTTCTGCGACAGCGTCGGCGGTGTGCTCAACGGCGTCTGCCTGGCGACCAGCACTGTGGGCTGGGACTGCTCCAGCCTGGTGCAGTACGGCTACTGGCCCAGCCGGCATCTGCCGCGCACGGCCGCCGAGCAGTACGCCGCGACGTCCGACCATCCTGTCGCCCAAGCCGACCTCCAGGTCGGCGACCTGTTGTTCTGGAGCAACTCCACCGGCATCCACCACGTCGCGCTCTACGCCGGCAACGGGCAGATCCTGGAAGCTCCAAAGACGGGGCAGCAGGTCAAGATCTCGGCACTCAGTTCGAAGTCGGCATCGGAGTACTACGGCGCCACCCGGCCGTAGCAACACCTGGAGGCAGCACCTGTGACCGTTCCCGATGTCTGGCCCGAGCCCGCCCTCGGCGATCGCTGCTGGCTGATCCCGCCTACCGTCCTACGGGACTCCCACCGGGACGTGAACCCGGACCGGCTTGCCAACAATGCCGCGCGCAAGCGGCTGTCCGAACTGCTTCCGGACCACTAGGGAAAACGCGGTGGCCCCCGCTGCTCGACAGAGCAACGGGGGCCACCGTCGGGAGTTACGTACGCTTGCGCGCGGCCGTCGAAGCAGCGGCCGGGGCCCGGTGCGGAGCAACCGCCGGAGTCGCCGGCGCCGGCCCCTTCGTGGCCGCCTTAGTAGGGCCCATGGTCACCGACCCCGCCCGCGCGGCGGCGGTGACCACGGTGGCCGCCGCGACCTCGTCCCCGCTCGGCTTGTGCAGCGCCTCGCTGGTGGCCCGCATGAGCCGCGAGGTGATCTCCGAGGACGGCCCGTCCGCCCACTTCTGATCGCGCATCAGCCGCACCAGGTGATCGGCCGGCTTGCGCCCCTCGTCCTCCATCTTCGCCATTCGGGCCGCCAGCAGCGGCCACTGGCGCGCGCCGATCAGCAGCGACGCCTCCCGTTCCTTGCCGGGCAGCGCCTCTTGCAGCATCCGCACGAAGCGGGCGTTCTCGCTCTGCGCGACGCCGAGCTGGGCCAGCGCCCGCGTACGGTCCGACAGGTCCAGATTCTTCGGCACGTCCAGCCCGACAGTCAGCGGTCCCCACGCGTTCCTCGCGTCCCGGCTCGGCGGCACGACCGGGGCCTTGCCCGCCTCCATCACCCGGGCGACGGCCTGATCGACTCCGGCTCCCTCGTTGTGGGCGTGGACCAGGATCTGGCGCACGTCCACCCCCCGCTCCTGGAGCTCGCGCATCGTCCGGGCGATGTCCGGCCACGCCGGGGAGGACAGGATCGCCTCGCGCACCGGACCGGCCGGCATCGTCTCGCGCAGCAGCCCCGCCCACTCCTCCGTCCCCTCCTTTGCGATCTTCTCGGCGTTCGCCGCGACGGCGTCGCGGACAGTCACAGCGATCTCGCTGACCCGCGGCAGAAACTCCGACAGGTCAACCCCCGACCGCTTCAACGCAACGAGCTGCTGAGCCATGGCCGGCCAGTCGGCGCCCGACATCAGCGCCGTGGCGATGTCCGGCGCGACCAGTCCCTTGAGCTCTCCCGCCGCCTCGGCCACCGCCACGTCGGCCAGCGGCGGAGTGTCCTCCTTCTTGCCCGCCCGCTTCTCCGCGTCACGGCGCACCGCATCGGCGATCATCAGGATCAGGCGGACCGCCATGGTGGCGGATTGCGCTGCCTCGCTGGCAGCTTCGGCGAACGGCTCAGGCTGGTTCATCGGTGTGGACAATCTGCTTCCCCTCGTCAGCGGGCCCGCCTCGGGCCCTTCGGCCGATCTGCGTCGGGCGGCTGCTTCTTCCCTGCCACCGGACCCTTCCCCCGGGCCGGCGCCGTGCCGCCGCCGGTCGCCTTCGTCGGCGGCGTCTTGGCCGATGTGCTCGGCACCGGGGCGCGCGTGCGGGCCCAACCGTCCAGACGCCATGTAAGCACTTCGGCGACCGAATCCGCAGAGGTTAGTTCGCGTTGCCCCGCGACGGCTTCGAGTACCTGCACCGGGTCGTCGCCGCTCTCCTCGGCGTGGACCAGTCGGTCGCGCAGTGCCGGCCACGCCGGATCGGCGAGCACTGCGGATGCGTGTACGGGGATCGCCTGCTGAACGACCGCGGCCATCAGCCGGGCGCCATCGCGGCCGGCGGTTCCGGGTGTCGCCGAACGCGCGCCCGCTGCCGAGCGCGGACCGGCTTCGCGGGCCGGTGCGGAGCGTCGGGCGTGGGGGCGGAATCCGCGCGCGGCCACCGCCCCGGCGCTCACCTCCACCGCTTCCCGCAGTAGCCGGCCCGCCCGCCCGGCGGCCTGCGCCTGCGACCGGTACTCCTGCGCTTCGTGCCAGCGCTGAGCTGCCATGACCGCGGCGACCAGCGCCACCAGAAACCCGAGGACGGCCGCTACGTCGTTGCGGCCGGCCGCG
>NZ_JBEXNT010000038.1:0-64621 GCF_040611255.1 Kitasatospora sp. NPDC002965
CCCCGGGGGGCCCCCCCCGCCCCCGCGCGGGGGGGGGTCCCCCGCCGCCCGGGCGCCCACGGCGGGGGGGCCCCGGTGGACGACGCGTCCACCGGGGCCCACCCGCGTCACCACCACGCGGTCGATCGTCCTGCCGGCCGCTCAGCCGCCGAGGATCCGTAGCCCGGGCAGCAGGCCCGGGATCAGCGGGGGCACCTCGACGCCCTGTTGCGGGGCGCCGTCGGCGGTCGGGCTGGGCGTGGCGGACGGTTGGGCCGGTGCCTGGTCCGGCGCCGGGTCCGGACTGGGCGAGGGCTTGGCGCCCGTGAGCCCGTTGGTGAGGTTGTCGACCAGCCCGCCGACCGGGGCCGGGACGACGTTGCCGGGCACGCTGCTCGGCAGGATGTCGACCGGGGCGCCGGGAGCGGCCGGAGGCGCCGGAACGGTCGCCCCCGCGGACGGGGCACGCTCGGCGGTGCCGGGCCTGCCGCTGCCGGCCGTGCTGCCGGCCGGACCCGCGCCGGAGCCGCCCTGCGCGGGCGCGCCGGGAGCCGGGTTGCCGCCCGTGGCCGTGGTGCCGGCGGGACCGCCGTCCCCACCGGTGGCCGGGGTCTGCGCGCCGCCGCCCGCCCCGCCGCCGACCGGTGCACCGCTCTTGGCGGGCGGTTCGGCCAGGCGCAGGGGCGCGACGTCCTCGCTTATGTCGTCGAAGAGCTGTTCCACCAGGTGGGCCTGCGGGATCAGCTGGACGGGCAGCTTGGACTGGACCTCGGCCCAGGCGCCGTCCTCGCCCTCGGCGAAGCCGGCGAGGGTGCGCATCGGGTCGAGCGAGCCGTTGCTGCGGTACACGGCGCGCAACAGGTCGCGGCCCCGGAGGGCGTCGGCGTGCATGTCGTCGAGCGCCTTGCGGACCTGGTCGACCGTGCCCGGGCTGAGCGAGCCGCCGGTTCCGGTCCGCCCGACCAGCGACCGGGCCTCGCCGAGCCGGGTGGCCGCGTTGTCCAGCAGCAGCTCGCCGCGCTCGGTGTCGGATTCCGCGAGGTTGAGCCGGAGTCCTTCCAGGCCGCGCTTCATCCCGTACAGCGGATCGCCCGGCAGTGCCCCGGTGCTGGCGGCCGCGGCGCCGGCGAGGCTCCCGACGGCCAGCCCGGCCACCAGCCCGCCGATCGCGAACCGGCGGCTCCAGCGGCCGCGCGGTGCGCTCCGGATCGCCCGATGGCGGCGCTGCCGGGGCACCGTGGCGCCCGGTCCACCGGCGAAAGCCTGCTCGAACGCGGCCATCAGCTGGGCGCGTTGGACGGTCCGGACTTCGCGGTCCAGCTCCGGGCCGGGCAGCGCGCCGAGCGCGCCGACCATGTCGATGAGCCCGGCCATGGTGGCCGGACCTGCGCTGCCGGCCGTGCTCCTGGCCGTTTCCGCGCCGTCGGTAGCGAGTTGCTCCGCCTGGTGGGCCTCCAGCGCCTCGGCGAAGGCCTTCGCCCGCCGGTGCTCCAGCACGTTTGCCGTCACGGGCCACACCTCCCTTCGTCGTTGTCGACACCCCGGCCTGCCGGACGGTTGCCCCGGCAAGCCAATGCCACTCCATCGGGTGAGAGGTCGCAATTCGACTTGACCGTACGCCTGGTGGAGGCTTGCACGCTGGCCAACGAGTGGTGCGGGCGGTCGGTTACGCACGGCTGATCATCGGACCGACCGTTCACCCGGACGTGTCGGACCGCCATCGGGGATGACGGCCCGCCGGTTATCTCCCCCGCCGCGCCGGGGCCGCCCCCGGCCTGCGCCCCGTTCACCGCGCGTCGGGCGGGAGCAGGCGGGCCAGGGTGCGGACGGCGCGGTACTGGAGGGTCTTGATGGCGCCCTCGTTCTTGCCCATGATCCGCGCCGTCTCGGCGACCGAGAGCCCCTGCAGGAAGCGCAGTGTGACGCACTCCTGCTGCTGCGGGTTGAGCCGCCGGACCGCCTCCAGCAGGGCCGCGTTGGACAGCGACTCCAGGACCGAGTCCTCCGGGCTGCGCTCGCACTCGTTGGAGTCGAGCATCTCGCCGGTGGTGACCTCCAGCCGGAACCGGCTGGACTTGAAGTGGTCGGCGACCAGGTTGCGGGCGATGGTCACCAGCCAGGCGCCGAAGTCCCGGCCCTGCCAGGTGAACGTGCCGATCCGGCGCAGCGCGCGCAGGAACGTCTCGCTGGTGAGGTCCTCGGCGGTGGCCCGGCTGCCGACCCGGTAGTAGATGTAGCGGTAGACCGTGTCCGAGTAGTGGTCGTAGAGGCGGCCGAAGGCCTCGCTCTCGCCGGCCTGGGCCCGCTCGACCAGCTCCATGATCGGATTGTGCTCGGTCTCGTAGCCGGGGCCGGTGGTGGTTCGGGTCCGGCTCCGGCCGCCCGTGCCGGCGGCTCCGGTCCGTCCGCGCGCACCGGTGCCGGCGGAGCCGGCCGAGCCGGCTGCGGTGGTGCGCAGCAAGGGGGCTCCGGTGTGCGGCTGGCCGGGGCCGAACGCGGCTCCGGCGGGAACCAGTTGGGGCGAGGTCACGAGCTGGCTGCGGAGCAGGGTGCGCAGCAGTTCGAGGCCGGTGGAGATCTGCCGGGGCGGGACCGGGCGGCCGCGGAGGCTGGTGCGGGAGCGCAGGGGCGCGGACGACGGGCGGGAGGGTGCAGGCGCGTCGTTCCGGACGGGTGGGTACACGGGACTCCCAGAGGCAGAACTGTGGACGGATCACCTCCGCCTGCGCGGAGAGCACGGCCGCACCACCCGGTCATGCCGGGGCGGGTGGGTGACGCGCATCCAGGAGAGAATAACGCTTTGTGCAATGACAGCTACACCGTGTGGTCGAAGTGGTCGTTTGGGATCCGCATTGACCACTTATAAGGCTGACACTGACCGAACGTGTCATCGATCATCCGGCCCAACGTGACCGAACGGGTGCGCCGGGTGACCAATTCGGCGGCGCGGGGGGCGGTTTCCCTGTCCTGGGCGCGGATAACCCCTGACTTTCCCGGACTGACGAGCGATCAGAACCGGTCACCTGGTGTCGGGTTCGGTCGATGACCCTGAATCGACGTCCGGCGCGCCGGAGTTAGCCCGTAAGAGCGGCCTGGTCAGCGCGCGAATTGACCGGGCTCACTCCGTCGGGCGGCCTGGCGGGAGGATCGGGCCCGGGTGCGCGCCCGGGCGGGTCCGGGCCGGGGTCAGGCCCGGTGGCGGCGGTGCAGGGCCACCGCCGCCGCCACCGCGCCCGCCGTCACCCCGAGCGCGGCCGCCGCCGGCAGGCCCACCCGGGCCGCCTTCCGGCCGGTCCGGAAGTCCCGGACGCGCCAGCCCTGCGAGCGGGCGTGCCGCCGCAGCGCGCCGTCCGGGTTCACCACGTACGGGTGCCCGACCAGCGAGAGCATGGGGATGTCGTTGGCCGAGTCGCTGTACGCGGCGCAGCGGTCCAGGTCGAGCCGCTCCCGGCGGGCCAGCGAGCGGACGGCCGCCGCCTTGGCCGGGCCGTGCAGCATCTCGCCGACCAGCCGGCCCGTGTACGCGCCGTCGCGGGCCTCGGCGACGGTGCCGAGCGCGCCGGTCATGCCGAGCCGGGCGGCGATGATCCTGGCCACCTCCACCGGCGCGGCGGTGGCCAGCCAGACCCGCTGGCCGGCGTCCAGGTGCATCTGGACCAGGGCGCGGGTGCCGGGCCAGACCTTGTCGGCGATGACCTCGTCGAAGACCTCCTCGCAGAGGGCCTCCAGGTCGGCGGTCCGCTTGCCGGCGACCAGGCCGAGCGCCGTGTGCTGGGCGTCGGCCATGTGGTCCGGGTCCTCGGCGCCGTGCAGCCGGAACCACGCCTGCTGCCAGGCGAAGCGGGCGATGTCGCGGCGGGTGAGGAAGCCGCGGCGGTAGAGGCCGACGCCGAGGTAGAAGATGGCGGCGCCGCGCAGGATGGTGTTGTCGCAGTCGAAGAAGGCGGCGGCGCGCGGGTCGTCCGGCTCGGGGGTGTGGTTCTCGGTGGGGGCCTTGGGCGCCTTGCCGTGCCGCGCGTGCTGCCCGGCGCCCTCCCCGGCGCTCTCCTCGGCGCCTTCCCCGGCGGGCCCGGTCTCCCCGCTCGGCCCGGCGACGGTCCCGGGGGCCGGCTCCACGTCGGCGGGCGGCTGCGGCGCGGTGCGCAGGGCCGCCTCCGCGGCCTCGGCCGCGGCCTCGCCCGCCAGGGCGATCCGCGCGGTGGTGGGTCGCCTTGTCTGGAGGAGCCTTCGGAGCACGGCCATGTCACCGAGCATAGCCAGCGGGTCGCGGGGCGGCCGTGACGGCGGCGTGCCGGGCCGGTGAACAGCCGCGCCGTCCGCCCGACCGGCCGCTCCGCGCGCCGGCCGCGGCCCCGTCGCCCCCGGACCGCCCACGGAACCGCGCCCGACCGTCCCCGACCGCCCCGGCCGCCCCGGCCGTCCCCGGCCGCCGTCCGGCGGCCTGTAGGGGCGGCGCACAATGGCGGGGTGAGCCCACTGCTGCGACGTGACAAGAACCCGAAGCCGGCCGAGCGGACCGTGACCCTGGTGGCCAAGCCCGGTTGCCACCTGTGCGACGACGCCCGGGAGGTGATCGTCCGGGTGACGGGCGAGCTGGGCGCGACCTTCGAGGAGAAGGACATCACGCAGGACGAGGAGCTCTACCGCCGCTACTGGGAGCAGATCCCGGTGACCCTGATCGACGGCCGCCAGCACGACTTCTGGCGGGTGGAGGAGAAGCGTCTGCGCGCCGCGCTCGGCGGCTGACGCCCCCCGGGGGCCCGGCGGGCGGCGCCCGCGCCCCCGCCGGTCGGCGGGGTCGGTTCGCCGAATCGTTGTGAAGAATCCCCGCACGCGGCTTGGGGCGCCCCCCGGTGCTCGGCTTACGATCGAACTCGTCTGCGCCCATGGGGGGCTGAGCACGCGAGGAGTGCCGCCATGCTTCCCGGTCCGCCCCCCGCGGCGCCCCCAGGGCCGCCCGCCGCCCCGTCGGCCGGGCCCGGGGGTTTCGCCGTGGTGGACGTGGAGGCGACCGGCCGCAGCCCCTGGCGGCACCGGGTGGTCGAGGTCGCCGTGGTGCTGCTGGACGAGCGGCTCCGTCCGGAGGACGAGTTCTGCACGCTGCTGGACCCGCTCGGGCCGGTGGGCCCGACCCATGTGCACCGGATAGCGCAGGAGGACGTCGAGGGCGCCCCGCGGTTCCGCGAGATCGCGCCCAGGCTGCTGGAGCTGCTGGCCGGTCGGGTGCTGGTCGGCCATCACGTCACCTGCGACCACGCCTTCCTCGATCGTGAGTTCGCCCGGATCGGGGTCCCGCTGCCCTCCGTGCCGCTGCTCTGCACGATGCGGCTGGCCCGGACCCACCTGCCGGAGGCCCGCGGGTTCGGCCTGGCGGCCTGCGTGGAGGCGGCCGGTCTGGGCGGGTTCGCGGCCCACACCGCGCTGGGCGACGCCCGGGCCACCGCCGGGCTGCTCCGGCACTGCCTGGGTGCGCCGTCCTGTCCGCCCGGCGACTGGGTGGAGCCGCTGCGGGCGGCGGCCCGGGTTCCGTGGCCGAGGTTGGGCGGCGCCCGGTCCCGGCCGGAGGGGGAGCCGGTCCCGCTGGTCCGCCGTGAGCTCCCGCGCGAGCCGTTGTACGGCCCTCGGCCACCCGCTGCACCGCCCCCGGCGGTGGCCCGGAAAGCGCCCGGTGCTATAGGTGCCACGGCGTGATGCGCATCACTGTGTGGGGACAAATCGGACACCATCTTTGTGCACACGTTCACAAACGCATAGCCTGGCTGCCAAAGCCCAGCTTCACCCACAGGAGCACCGTGGCAATCGGCCGATCACCACAGAGCAGTTCGCAGACGCCCGAGCAGGGCGCCGCGCGCCGACCCTCGCGTGCCCGGGGAATCCCGGAGGCGACAGTCGCGCGCCTGCCCCTCTATCTGCGCGCGCTCACCGCGCTCTCCGAGCGCTCGGTGCCGACGGTCTCCTCCGAGGAGCTGGCCGCCGCCGCCGGGGTGAACTCCGCCAAGCTGCGCAAGGACTTCTCCTACCTGGGCTCGTACGGCACCCGCGGCGTCGGCTACGACGTCGAGTACCTCGTCTACCAGATCTCCCGCGAGCTGGGCCTGACCCAGGACTGGCCGGTCGTCATCGTCGGCATCGGGAACCTCGGCCACGCGCTCGCCAACTACGGTGGCTTCGCCTCCCGCGGCTTCCGGGTCGCGGCCCTGCTGGACGCCGACCCGGCCGTGGTCGGCAGCAGTGCGGCCGGCCTCCCGGTGCGCCACATGGACGAGCTGGAGTCCATCGTGGAGAGCCAGCACGTCTCGATCGGCGTCATCACCACCCCGCCCGGTGCCGCCCAGCAGGTCTGCGACCGGCTGGTCGAGGCCGGTGTCACCAGCATCCTGAACTTCGCCCCGACCGTGCTGACCGTCCCGGACGGCGTCGACGTGCGCAAGGTGGACCTCTCCATCGAGCTGCAGATCCTCGCCTTCCACGAGCAGCGCAAGGCCGGCGACGAGCCGGACCGTGCCGAGTCCGTGCTCGACCGCGCCCCCGGCCCGGTCCGGGCGGCCGCCGCCAAGCTGCGCCGTGCCGCCGGCGGCAGCACCAAGGCCCGCCCGGCCACCGAGCCCGCCAAGGACGGCGACCCGGCGGCGAAGTCCCAGCCCGGCAAGCCCGGTGAGGGTGACCTCTCCGCGGTGATGCCGGCATGAGCGGGCAGCACGCGCAGCAGGGGCACTACGGGCGGATCGTCGGCGGCCGGGTGCCGTCCGACGCGCCCGCCGAGCGCGGCGTACGCCGCTCGGGCATCGGGATCCGCGGTACCGGGGGTCGGGCGTGAGTCTTCTCGTCGTAGGGCTGAGCCACCGCACCGCCCCGGTCGGCGTGCTGGAGCGCGCCGCCCTGACCGGTGAGGTCCCGACCCGGCTGCTGCACGACGCGGCCGCGTCCGCGACCGTCGCCGAGGCCGCGCTGCTGAACACCTGCAACCGGATCGAGCTGTACGCGGACGTGGACAAGTTCCACGCCGGCGTCGCCGAGCTGTCGCTGCTGCTCGCCCACCACAGCGGGGTCGACCTGGAGGAGCTCACCTCCCACCTCTACGTCCACTACGAGGACCGCGCCGTCCACCACCTCTTCTCGGTGGCCTGCGGCCTGGACTCGATGGTGGTCGGCGAGGGCCAGATCCTCGGCCAGCTGCGCGACTCGCTGGCCAGGGCGCAGGACGAGCACACCGCGGGGCGCGGCCTGAACGAGCTGTTCCAGCAGGCGCTGCGGGTCGGCAAGCGGGCGCACAGCGAGACCGGCATCGACAAGGCCGGCCAGTCACTGGTGACCTTCGGCCTGGAGCAGGTCGCGGCCGGCGCCGGCGAGATCGCCGGCAAGCGGGCGCTGGTGGTCGGCGCGGGCTCGATGAGCTCGCTGGCCGCCGCCACGCTGGTCCGCTCCGGCGTCACCGACCTGCTGATCGCCAACCGGACGCCCGAGCGGGCCGAGCGGCTGGTCGGGATCCTCGGCGCGGACGTCGCCCGCACCCTCGAACTGGCCAAGGTGCCCGAGGCGCTGGCCGACGTCGACCTGGTGATCTCCTGTACCGGCGCGGCCGGCGTGGTCATCAGGTCCGAGGACGTCGCCGCCGCAGTGGCGTCCCGCCACGCCGACACCCCGCTCGCCTTCCTCGACCTGGCCATGCCGCGCGACGTCGACCACGCCGTGCACGAGCTGCCCGGCGCGCTCCTCGTCGACCTGGAGAGCCTCTCGCACGCCCACGCGGCGACCCCCGGCGCCGGCGACGTCGACGCGGTCTCCGGCATCGTCGCCGAGGAGGTCACCGCCTTCGGCGCCGCCCAGCGGGCCGCCCGGATCGCCCCGACCGTGGTGGCGCTGCGCGCGATGGCCTCCGAGGTCGTCGCCGCCGAGCTGGGCCGCCTGGACTCCCGGCTGCCCGCGCTGGACGACCGCTCCCGCGCCGAGATCACCCAGACCGTCCGGCGGGTTGTCGACAAGCTGCTGCACGCCCCGACAGTACGGGTGAAGCAGCTCGCCGCCGAGCCGGGCGGTGCCTCCTACGCGGACGCGCTGCGCGAGCTGTTCGACCTCGACCCGGCCGCCGTGCACGCGGTCTCCGGCACACCGATCGGCACCCAGCAGCCTGCGGGCGGGGGCGCCAGATGAACCGTCAGCCATCCCACGAGTACCACCGGGACGATCACCTCATGAATGGTCAACCGCTCACCGGCCAGTCCCCGGACGCCACCGCACCCCTGCGGCTCGGCACCCGGCGCAGCGCGCTCGCCATGGCCCAGTCGGGCATGGTCGCCCGCGAGGTGACCCGGCTCACCGGGCGCCCCGTCGAGCTGGTGGAGATCACCACCTACGGCGACACCTCGCGCGAGGCGCTGGCCCAGATCGGCGGCACCGGCGTCTTCGTCTCCGCGCTGCGCGACGCGCTGCTGGAGGGCCGGATCGACTTCGCCGTGCACTCGCTCAAGGACCTGCCCACCGCCGCCCCCGAGGGTCTGGTGCTGGCCGCCGTCCCCGAGCGCGAGGACTTCCGCGACGCCCTGGTGGCGCGCGAGGGTCTGACCCTGGGCGAGCTGGTGGAGAAGCTGGCCGGCTCCGGCCGCACGGCCCGGATCGGCACCGGTTCGCCGCGCCGGATGGCGCAGCTGAACGCCTGGGCCCGGGCCCGGGGCGCACAACTGGAGACGGTGGCGATCCGCGGCAACGTGGACACCCGGATCGGCTTCGTCGCCTCCGGCGAGCTGGACGCCGTGGTGCTGGCCACCGCCGGCCTGAACCGGCTCGGCCGCGCCGCCGAGATCACCGAGCACCTGGACCGCGAGCTGATGATCCCGGCCCCCGGCCAGGGTGCGCTCGCCGTCGAGTGCACCCCCACCGCCGTACTTCCGGACGGGGGGTCGCTGGCTGCCGCGCTGTCGGCTCTGGACCACACCCCCACCCGGGTCGCGGTGGCCGCCGAGCGCGCCCTGCTGTCCGCCCTGGAGGCCGGCTGCTCCGCACCGGTCGCCGGCCTGGCGGTCCGGGGCCACGAGAACGAACTGCGGCTGGAGGGCGTGGTCGGAACCACCGACGGCGCCACCCTGCTGAAGATGTCCGCCGACGGTCCGATCGTCCTCGACGAGACCGCCGAGCAGCGGGCGGCGGCCCTCGGCCGCGCGCTGGCCGCCCGGCTGCTCGACGCGGGCGCGGCCGCCCTGATGGGGGAGCGAGCCCGATGAGCCCCACCGCCGCCACCGACAGCCCGTTCCCGGCCGACAGCCCGTTCGGGGGCGTGGTCCCCGCCACCGGTCGATGCACCTTCCTGGGTGCGGGCCCCGGCGACCCGGGCCTGCTGACCCTGCGCGCGGTCGAGGTGCTGGCTTCGGCCGACATCCTGGTCGCCGACCCGCTGACCGCCGCCGCGGTGCGCAGCCACTGCCCGTCCGGCGTGCAGGTGCACGCCCCGGGTGCGGAGGGGCCGGAGTTCGACCTGGCCGAGCTGGTCCGCGAGGCCGTGCGGTCCGGCAAGCACGTGGTGCGGACCGTCGACGGTGACCCGGGCCTGGACGGCTGTGCCGCCGAGGAGATGCTCGGCTGCGCCGGCGCCGGGATCGCCTTCGAGGTGATCCCCGGGGTCGCCCAGTCGGTCGGCGTGCCGGCCTACGCCGGTGTGCCGCTGCGCGGCGCGGCCGGCACCGACGTCCGGTTCGTGGAGGGCGCGGCCCTGTTGGCCGGCTCGCCGGTGGACCTGGGCGCGCAGGAGACCACCCTGGTGGTGCGGACCACCCTGGGCCAGCTGCCCGCCACCGCCAACGCGCTGGTCTCCAACGGCCGCAAGCCGGAGTCGGCCCTGAGCGCGACGCTCTCCGGCACCACCACCCGCCAGCGCACCTTCACCGCCACCCTGGCCACCATCGCGGCCGACCTGAAGGCGGCCCGGGTGCTGCCCTCGCCGGTGTCGGCGCCGGTGGACCCGGCCACCCCGGTCATAGCCGTGGTCGGGGAGCAGGTCGCGCACCGCTCCTCGCACTCCTGGTTCGAGACCAAGCCGCTGTTCGGCTGGAACGTCCTGGTGCCGCGGACCAAGGAGCAGGCGCACGGCCTCTCCGAGCAGCTCCGCTCGTACGGCGCGGTGCCGCAGGAGGTGCCGACCATCGCGGTCGAACCGCCACGCACCCCGCAGCAGATGGAGCGGGCCATCAAGGGCCTGGTCACCGGCCGGTACGAGTGGATCGCCTTCACCTCGGTGAACGCGGTGCGCGCCGTGCGGGAGAAGTTCGAGGAGTACGGCCTGGACGCCCGGGCGTTCGCCGGGATCAAGGTCGCGGCGGTCGGCGAGACCACCGCGCAGGCGCTGGTCGACTTCGGCGTGAAGCCGGACCTCGTGCCGTCCGGCGAGCAGTCCGCCGCCGGCCTGCTGGAGGACTGGCCGCCGTACGACCCGGTGTTCGACCCGATCGACCGGGTGCTGCTGCCGCGCGCCGACATCGCCACCGAGACCCTGGTGGCCGGCCTGGTCGAGCTGGGCTGGGAGGTCGACGACGTGACGGCGTACCGGACGGTGCGCGCCTCGCCGCCGCCGGCCGAGACCCGTGAGGCGATCAAGGGCGGCGGCTTCGACGCGGTGCTGTTCACCTCGTCCTCGACCGTGCGGAACCTGGTCGGGATCGCGGGCAAGCCGCACAACGTGACGGTCATCGCCTGCATCGGCCCGGCCACCGCGAAGACCGCCGAGGAGCACGGCCTGCGGGTCGACGTGATGGCCCCGGCGCCGTCGGCGGCCGCGCTGGCCCAGGCACTGGCGGACTTCGGGGCCAAGCGCCGCGACACCGCGACGGCCGCCGGCGAGCCGGTCTACCGGCCCAGCGAGCGTCGTCCCGGCTCGCGCCGCAAGGCCGCACGCTGACAACGGCCGGGGGCGGTCCACCCGCCGCCCCCGGCACTCGCACCACCGTTCGGAGAGAGAAGCAGTGTCCGCTGAATTCCCGTACGTCCGCCCGCGCCGCCTGAGGTCGACCCCGGCGATGCGCCGCCTGGTCGCCGAGACCCGGCTGCACCCGGCGGAGCTGATCCTGCCGGTGTTCGTCCGCGAGGGCGTGCGCGAGCCGGTGCCGGTCTCGTCGATGCCCGGGGTGGTCCAGCACACCCGCGACACCCTGCGCAGGGCCGCGGTCGAGGCGGCCGAGGCGGGCCTGGGCGGCCTCATGCTGTTCGGCGTCCCGGAGGTGCAGGACGCAGTCGGCAGCGAGGGCACCAACCCCGACGGCATCCTCCAGCAGGCGATCCGGGACGTGGTCGCCGAGGTCGGCGACGCCCTGGTGGTCATGTCCGACCTCTGCCTGGACGAGTACACCGACCACGGCCACTGCGGCGTGCTGGCCGCCGACGGCTCGGTGGACAACGACGCGACGCTGGAGCGCTACGCCGAGATGGCCCGGGTACAGGCCGACGCCGGCGTCCACCTGGTCGGTCCGTCCGGGATGATGGACGGCCAGATCGCGGTGGTCCGGCGGGCCCTGGACGAGGCCGGCCACCAGGACGTGGGCATCCTCGCCTACACCGCCAAGTACGCCTCGGCGTTCTACGGCCCGTTCCGGGAGGCGGTCGGCTCCTCGCTGAAGGGTGACCGCAAGTCCTACCAGCAGGACCCGGCGAACGCGCGGGAGGCCCTGCGCGAGCTGGAGCTGGACGTCGCCGAGGGCGCCGACCTGGTGATGGTCAAGCCGGGCATGGCCTACCTGGACATCCTGCGCCAGGTCGCCGACGCCTCGCCGGTGCCCGTCTCGGCGTACCAGGTGTCGGGCGAGTACGCGATGGTCGAGGCGGCCGCGGCGAACGGCTGGATCGACCGGGAGCGGATGATCCTGGAGACGCTGACGTCGCTGCGCCGGGCCGGCGCCGAGCAGATCCTCACCTACTGGGCGGTCGAGGCCGCCGGGATGCTGAAGTAGCAGCGGACGCACGAAGGCCGGGCCCCTCTGTGGTGAGGGGCCCGGCCTTTCGGCTACTTCTCCCAGCCGCCGATGTGGGCGAAGCCCTCCGTGCCGCCGATCAGGTCGGTGGAGGTGGCGGCTCCCCATCCGTGCCCGCCGGTGTGGATGTTCGAGGTGTGGGCGAGACCCCACCACTCGCCGGCCGCGAACACCGGGTCGGCCGACGCGACGAACTCGCCGCCGCCGACCAGGCCGACGTGCGCGGACGCCGGGGTGGCGACACCGGCCAGCGCCAGCGCGCCGAAGGCGGTCAGTGCGACCTTGCCCAGCTTGCTCTTCATGGATCTGCCCTCTCTTCCGGAGCGTCCGGTCGGAACGCTCTGCCTCTGACGTGTGCTCCGGTCCGTGTCCGGGCGGCAGCTCTGACACGTGAACACACGCTGCCGTCCGCACCGGCGCCCCACGCGCCGTTCCGACGGCCTGTCACCCGGCCGGCCCGCACGCGGAGTGCGGCCGGCCGGACGTCCGGTCCCGTACGCCGGGAGGGCCCGGGGACCAGACGTCCCCGGGCCCTCCGCCGCACCGTGCCGCAGGATCAGCCGATCAGGTGCGAGACACCCGCGTCGCCCGAGGACTGGGTGTTCTGGCCGACGTTGCAGATCTGCTTCGGGGTGCTGTTGAGGATCGGCACCTCGACCGGGACGGCCACGCCGAGGACGGCGACCGCGATGTTGTGGACCTCCGGCAGGCAGATGTTCGCGTTGTCGAGGGTGTGGAAGTTCGGGCTGTGGTCGCCGTGGGTGCCGGTCTGGTTGGTGCCGCCGTTGCCCTGGACCGAGACGGCGGAGCCGTCCGAGTCGGCGATGGCCGAGGCCGAGCCGGCGGACATCGCGATGGCGGCGGCGGCGAGGCCGGCGGCGGCGAGGGACTTCTTGATCATTTCGGTGTTCCTCTCGGGGGATGAATCGGGGAGCGATTCGAAGGGTGGTTCTGGAGGGGTGACGCAGGTGGGGCGAGCGGTCAGCCGATGAGGTGGGAGACGCCCGAGTCGCCCTTGGTCTGGGTGCCCTGACCCTGGGTGCAGTACTGCTTGCCACCGCTGTT
This sequence comes from Kitasatospora sp. NPDC002965, assembly GCF_040611255.1. Taxonomy (NCBI): domain Bacteria; kingdom Bacillati; phylum Actinomycetota; class Actinomycetes; order Kitasatosporales; family Streptomycetaceae; genus Kitasatospora; species Kitasatospora sp. NPDC002965. The sequence continues at coordinate 12,996 of NZ_JBEXNT010000038.1, forward strand.
GGCGATCGGGACCTCGACCGGGACGGCCACGCCGAGCACGCCGACGGCGATGTTGTGGATCTCCGGCAGGCAGACGTTCGCGTTGTCCAGGAAGTGGAAGTTCGGGCTGTGGTCGCCGACGGTGCCGGTGAAGTTGGTGCCGCCGTTGCCCTGGAAGGACCCGGCGGAGCCGTCCGAGTCACCGATGGCCGAGGCCGGCGCGGCGGCGGCGGCCAGCGCGGCGGCAGCCAGCCCGGCGGCGGCGAAGGACTTCTGGATCATGGGGAGATCCCTCTCTGAAATGCTCTTGAGTTTCCGTGCGTACAACGCGTACAACGCTCAGACCCGGTCTGCAGTCACTGACGTTCAGATCAAAGAATGACGGCACGGAAGGTTACGGGGATTTTTGAAAAGAGTCCGGGAGGCGCGACCCGAACCCCTTCCCGGTCGGATTATTAGCCCGAACCGGTTAACGCCCGCAATCCGGGATCCCGGTGGCTCGTTGAGACAGATTGCTTTGGGCTGCGCCCGCGCAGCCCTCCCCAGAGATCTCCAGTACGGACAGGCGGAACGGTGAAAAGCATGAGGTTCTCCAAGCGGGCCGGCGCGATGCTGCTGGCGGTCGGTGCGGGCGTACTCGCCTCCCAGGGGGCGGCCTCGGCCGCGGCCCCGGTCAGCCCCGAGCAGGTCGGGGCGCTGGAGGACCAGCTGGCGACCCAGCAGGTCCCGGTGGACGTGCCGGTGGCGCCGTTGGGCAGCCGGATCTCCGGCGGCATCCCGACCTCGCTGCTGATGCCCCCCGTGCCCGCCCACACCACCGGCGGCGCGCTGATCCCGGAGCGGATCGTCCCCGCCCTCGGCACCGGCAAGGTGGGCCCGACCGCGAAGGCCGAGCTGCCGCTGCCCCTGGTCGACCAGGGCGCCGACCTCGGCGAGCTGCTGCTGGACGCCCCGGCCGCGCCGCTGCACGCCGACACCCCCGGGCTGGGTCTCGGCAGGCCGCTCTCGGTCGTCCAGGACGGCACCGGACAGCTCGCCGGCGGCCGGGTCAAGGTGGACGAGATCGACCCGCGGCTGGTGACCGGCGCCGTCCAGGCCGTTCCGGGGGCCAAGGCCACCCTCGGCAACGAGGACGAGCGGATCTCGGTGACCGACTCGGTGGGCAACCTGGCGACCACCACCACCGCGACCGCCACCGGCGTGGCGCAGGAGACCGGCCTGGCCGGCCTCGCCCAGCTGTAGCAGCCGCCCGCACCGCAGCGCGCAGCACGCCGGACGCAGTACACGGGAGAGCCCGGCACCCCGCTCCGAACGGGGGTGCCGGGCTCTCCCGCGTACGGCCGCGGATCGCGGACGGCCGCCGGGCGTCCGGCTCAGCCGGGCAGTGCCCCGAGCAGCTGGCCGACCACCGGCAGGTCGCGCGGTCCGCCGCCGGCGCTGAGCGGACCGGTCAGCGTCTCGGTGCCGATCGGCGCCAGGCCGGTGTTCTCCGGCTTGACGGTCGCGCCGTTGTTCAGCACGTCGGCCGAGGAGTTGGCCCACGGGTCCAGACGCAGGTCCTTGATCGGTGCGACGCCGTAGCCGAGGCCGGTGGTCGTGCCGCCGAGTGCCTGGGCGAGGTCGGTCTTGGTCAGCGAGGCACCGCCCTCGGCCGGGGCCGCGTGTGCGGCTCCCGCGCCGCCGAGCAGCATCGCGGCACCCAGGGCGGCGGCGAGGCCGGCCCCGCTCTTCTTCGAAACCATGCGGAATCACCCTTCGGGGGAGTGGGTCCCGGCGCGGCCGGACCGCGCCCGGGTACGCCGAACCGCCCCCCGGCCGGTGGGCCGGAGGGCAGCGCGGCCGGAACGCGTGCCGGACGGGATCAGCAGTCGTCCTCGACGTGGTGCTGCGGCGCCTCGGCGTTGATGCAGGTGTTGCCGAACGCCGGGTTGAGCAGGCCGATGACGTTCACGGAGTTGCCGCACAGGTTGACCGGGATGTGCACCGGGACCTGGAGCTGGTTGCCGGAGACGACACCGGGCGAGCCGGCGGCGACGCCCTCCGCGCCGGAGCTGGCGGAGGCGGCGCCCGCCGCACCCATCACCAGGCCGGCGGCGGCGGCGGAGAGGACGGCGGCCTTCTTCACGTTCTGCATGGGGGTTGATCTCCTCGATCACACACGGTAGCGGGCCGCACCCCGCCACTGGCGGGGTGCGGCACGGATTCGGCAGTACGGCGGTCACCGGTGCGGCGACCGCCGGTTCAGCCGGCGTTGACGCAGGTGTTGCCGAACGCCGGGTTCAGGATGCTGACGATCCCGATGGAGTTGCCGCAGACGTTGACCGGGATGTGCACCGGGATCTGGATCTGGTTGCCGGAGAGCACACCCGGGGAGCCGGCGGCGACACCCTGGGCGCCGGAGCTGGCGAACGCGCCGCCGGCCGCACCGACCACCAGACCGGCGGCGGCGAGGGACAGGGCGGCGGCCTTCTTGAGGTTACGCATGTGGTTCTTCCTCCGTTTTCTGCCCGACCGTCTGTGGAATAGTCGGGAGCCGGGCGAGGTGAAATCCTTGCCCGTCGGCTTCTGGGAATGCCGTGATTGTCACTCGGGCGGCCCAGATGGCGCGTGTCGCCCATGGCTCGGGCGATGATTCGGCCGCCGCTTCACCGCGCGTCGCGAACGATTCCCGCACGGCCGGGAAGAATTCGTGCAGACGCACGACCAGGAGGAATTCCGGACGGGCTTGGACCGGCGTCGGATCTCCCGGAGTCGAGGTGCCGCCCGTCTGGGGGCGGGCCGGGCGGCGGTGCCGCCCGGGATCAGGCGTTGACGCAGGTGTTGCCGAACGCCGGGTTGAGCAGGCCGACCACGTTGATCGAGTTGCCGCACAGGTTGACCGGGACGTGCACCGGGATCTGGATCTGGTTGCCCGAGGCCACGCCGGGGGAGCCGGCCGCGACGCCCTCGGCGGACGCGCCGTGGGCGTGGGCGGCGCCGGCGCCGGCGGCCAGCAGGGCGGCGGTGGCCGCGGTGCCGAGGACGCCGTGGGCGAGCTTGCGCATGTGCGGGACTCGATTCGTCGTAGAGAGCGTCGTGAGGAGCGGGGCGGAGCGTGTTCCGCCAGGGAGAACGAGGGAGCGCTCGGGGGGAAACGGTCGGATGTGCTGATCACCCGAATGCCTGGCGGGCCGTTCCGTTCCTCCGGATGGGTGACAGTGGGGGTGCCCCAGCAACCGGCTCGACCGGGTCTCGTTGGAGATGTCGCACTCCCCGTGCATCTCTGTCGAACAGTCAGGAGGCTCGTATGAGCATCAAGAAGACGGCCGCCGTCGGCGCCGCTGTAGTCGGCATCGTGGCGGCCGGTGCCGGCACCGCGATGGCCAGCTCCGGTGCGGAGGGTGTTGCCGCGGGTTCCCCCGGTGTCATCTCCGGCAACCAGCTGCAGGTCCCGGTCCACGTTCCGGTCAACCTGTGCGGCAACACCATCGACATCATCGGTCTGCTGAACCCCGCGTTCGGCAACACCTGCGTCAACCACGGCTGATCTGCGACCGGTCCGGCCCGCTGCGAGCCGCCGTTCCCGTGCTTCCCTCCTGGGGCGCGGGGCGGCGGCTCTCGGTATGTCCGGGGGCGGCCGGGGGCGACCGGTGAGCCCGGCCGGTTCGGTCGGCCCCGTCCGCCCTGTCCGCCCCGTTGGTCCCGTCCGCCCCGTCGGTCCGGTCGGTCCGGTCGGTCGTCAACTGCCGGTGCTGTCAGGGGTCTTGTTGCGTTACTTGTCAGTACCTAGAATATGAGACCTGCTCACCTTTCTACGCTCCGAAGCTCCGAAGCCCCCCACGCTCCGAACCGTCGGGCACCCCCCGGCCGGGCGGTCCCCACCCGCAAGGAGTCGCGTGTGATCAGGTCACGACGGGCAGGTGCGCGGCGGAACCGGACGGTCGCGCGCCGCTCCCCCTACGGCGCGCTGCTGGCGGCGGGCGCCCTCGTCGCCGCCCTCGGCACGGTCGCCACCCCCGCCGCCCTCGCGGGCGCCGCCCCGGCGGGCTCCGGGGCCGCCACCGCCCGCCCGCCCGCGATCGTCGCCCTCGGCGACAGCGCCATCTCCGGGGAGGGCGCCGGCACCGACACCGCCGACGGCTACTTCCCCGAGACGGACAGCCCCACCAACTACTGCCACCGGCACCCCAAGTCGGAGATCTTCGTCACCGACATCCCCGGCGTCACCCCGATCGACCTCGCCTGCTCCGGCGCCCAGACCGGCGACCTGGTCAGCGACCCCGAACTGGCGAAGATCACCGGCCCCGGCAGCGGGGACTTCGGCGAGGCCAAGCAGGACGTCCAGCTCGCCGGCGTGGCCGCCGCGTACGACGTGAAGCTCGTCGTCGTCACCATCGGCGCCAACGACGACTTCGACTTCAGCGGGATCATGATGCACTGCCTCGCGCAGTACTTCCCGATCCCCAAGGACCAGGGGTGCCGCGACACCATCGGCAGCGCCGAGATCGCCCGCCGGGCCCAGCAGGTCCGGCCCAAGGTGGTCGCCGCGCTGCAGAACATCCGGCAGACCATGCGGAGGGCCGGCTACGCCGACGGCTCCTACCAGCTGGTCTACCAGTCGTACTTCAATCCGATCACCCCGGACATCCGGCGCAACGACTACCTCGGCAAGGTCGCCGACGGCTGCCCGGCCTTCCCCGAGGACCTCGCCTGGGGCCACAACTGGGTGGTGCCGCTCTTCAGCGACGCGCTGCGCGGGGCGGCCGAACAGGTGCCCGGCGTCCGCTACCTCGACCAGCGCCGGGTCGCCTTCGGCCACGAGGTCTGCGCGAAGTGGACCAGCTCCCCGTACGAGTACACCAACGGGGACGTCATCAACCTCTCCGAGTGGGTCCGCAACGGCTGTGACCAGCAGATCGGCATCCCCGGCCTGTGCATGAACATGGTCCGCCAGTCGTACCACCTGCGGGTGGCCGGCTACCGCGGCGAGGGGGTCTGCCTCGGCCAGTTCTACGCCCGCGCCGACCTCACCCAGGCGTACTGCACGCTCGACCAGCGGAACACCACCTCCATCCAGCCGCTCACCCCCGGTCGACCGATCGCCGACGAGCCCGAGGACGGCGCCTGGTACCGGTTGGCCAACGCCGCCGACGGCCGGGCGCTGGACCTCAGCGGCGGCGGCACGTACGGGGACGCCACCAACGGCCGGGCCGCCATCACCTATCCGGCCACCGGCGGGCTCAACCAGTCCTTCGTCCTGGAGGCCGGGGCCGGCGGCAGCTACGAGCTCTCCTTCAGCGGCAACCGCGCCATGTGCCTGGACGCCGACGCCGGCTCGACCGCACCCGGCACCCGCATCCAGCAGTGGCGGTGCCACGGCGGCGGCAACCAGCGCTGGTTCGTGAAACCGGCCGGCGACGGCCTCTGGAAGCTGGCCGACTCGCAGGACCAGGGCAAGGTCGTCACCGCCACCGGCCGGCTCGACGCCGGGGGCAACCCGCTCGTCCAGCTCGCGGCCGACACCGGTGCCCCCGCCCAGCTCTGGCAGCTCACCAAGCTCGGCATCGTCCACCTCCGGGACTGACCCGCCCCGACCGGCCGCCGCCGCCCCGCTGCCCGGGGCGGCGGCGGCCCTGCCGTGTCGCCGCCGTCTCCCCGCCGCGTGGCGTCGCCGTCCGTCGCTGCCTGTCCGTCACTGCCGTCCGTCGCTGCCGGGCCGCGGCTCCCGGTGGCGGAAGGGCGGACACGGAAGGTTGGGGTGGGGCGGGAGAAGGCGGTGTCGTAGGCTCGGCCGGCGTCGCTGTGTCGGTCGGCGCGCCGGTCACGAGTGGGGCGGGGAGTCCAGAGCTGATGAGCACGGCATCGAGCACCGAGTCGTCGGGCGGTGGCGCGGGAGTGCCGCCGCCTCCGGAGACGGTGGAGCGGGAGGTCGGGGCGGAGCCGGAGCGACGACAGGGGCGGTTCGCCGCCGCGGTCGACCGGTTCGCGCCCGCGCTCGGCGCGTACGCCGTGGTGAAGGCGACCGGCCTGACCGTCTTCCTGCTGCTGCTCTCGCACACCGAGGACTTCCTGAAGAAGGACCCGGGGCGGGGCGGCGGCGCCCAGCCGTGGGACGTGCTGGGGACCTGGGACGGCATCTGGTACCAGCGGATCGCCGAGAACGGCTACGACCCGCAGCTGATCGCGCTGCACGGCTACCCGCTCGCCACCTACTACGAGAACTCGGCCGCGTTCTTCCCCCTCTACCCCTGGCTGATGCGCCTGGTGGGGACGATCACCGGGCTGGGGCCGTACGGCTCGGGCATCGTCGTCTCGGTGATCGCCTCGTTCGTCGCGGCGGCCGGGATCTTCGCGATCGCCGAGCGGCTCGGGGGCTTCCGGGCGGGCGTGATCGCGGCGGTGATCTGGGGGCTCTTCCCGGGCTCGGGCGTGGAGTGGGCGGTCTACTCGGACTCGCTCTTCGTCGCCCTGTCCACCTGGGCCTGCTACTGCGTGATGACCCGGCGCTGGCTGGCCGCGGGAACGCTCGCGCTGGTGGCCGGTCTCAACCGGCCGACCGCCGCCGCGCTGATCGCGGCGGTCTCGATCACGGCGCTGGTGGCGCTGGTCCGGCGCACCGACGGGATCGCCCGCCCGCTGACCGCGATGCTGATCACCCCCTGGGGGCTGCTCGGGTACGTCGCCTGGGTCGGCTACCGGATGGGCGACTGGACCGGCTACTTCAAGCTGCAGCGCGGTGCCTGGAACCGCTACTTCGACTGGGGGGCCTCGACCGCCCGCACCACGCTGGACGTGGTCACCGGACACTGGACGTTCTGGCAGTCCAACCCCGCACCGGACCTGATCGCGGTGGCGCTGCTGATCGCCCTGCCCGGGCTGCTGGTGCTCCTGCTACGGCTGCGACCGCCGCTGGTGCTGGTGGTCTACACGCTGCTGACCCTGTTCACCGCGCTGAGCAGCAACCAGATCTACGGCAACATCTCGCGCTACCTGCTGCCGGCCTTCCCGCTGTTCATCGGGCTGGCGATCGCGCTGCGCCGGCTGCGGCCGACCACGGTGGCGGGCCTGTTCGCCATGCCCGCGGTGGCGGCCGGCTGGTACGCCGGGTACGCACTGTTCGAGCTCGGCATCCCGTAGCCGGGCCCGCCCGTGCGGGAGTTCCCGTGCGGGAGCGCCGGTGGAGGAGTGCCGATGGGGGAGTGCCGGTGGGGGAGACCGGCACTCCCGCACGGGATCATCCGCCTGCGGACGGTGTTGCTAGTCTCGGAGCCATGACGACGAGTCCGCCCGTGCGCCAGATCCGTGACATCTCCGGCCTGCTGGACCACGCCAGTCACGTCCTGGCGACGCGGATGGCGGCCGCCTTCGTCGAGCTCGGCATCACGCCGCGCGCGTACTGCGTGCTCTTCCACGCCCTGGAGGGCGAGCGCACCCAGATCCAGCTGGCCGAGCTCGCGGACCTGGACAAGACCACCATGGTGGTGACCGTCGACGAGCTGGAGAAGGCCGGGCTGGCCGAGCGCAGGCCGTCCGTCACCGATCGCCGGGCCAGGATCATCTCGGTCACCGGGGACGGCGAGCGGGCCGTCGAGCGGGGCACGGCGATCGCGGACCGGGTGCACCGGGAGGTGCTGGAGTCGCTGCCGGAGGGCGAGCGCACGGTGTTCGTCTCGGCGCTGACCCGGTTGGTGGGCGGCGCGCTGGCGGAGCCGGTGGAGAGCGAGCGCACGGTCCGCCGGGCGCGCCGGGCGCGGAGCTGAGGCGGCCCGAAGGACGGTCGGCGATCGGGGGCATCGGGTCGGCCGGGTCGGCCCGTGGCGCCCGGTCCCCGTCGCGGCGGTGAACCTTTTCGGTGGAGTGCGCGGCGGATCAACGGAACTGTGGCGGACAGAACGTCGCAGCACTGCGGCCGGTCCACGGAAATGACCGTTCGACAGGCGCGGAGAAGACGTCGCCGAGCCGAAACCGGCGCGGGCGGAAGTCGTCAGGGGGGGCGGATCGTTTCCGGGCCTCCGCACAGAGGGGTGAATCCGCTCGCGTGTGCCTGTTCTCCCCGCCGCCGCGCAGGCACGGCGGCGGACGAACTCCGGGCAGTCCGATCGGAGTCGGGGGCGGGGCTGCGGGACTCCTCGCACAGCGGCGGCACAGCGGCGGCACACCGGAGAGCCGCCCCGTCGCCGCAGCGGTGACGGCGCCGGTGGCAACGCCGACGACAACGCCGACGACGACGCCGGTGAAAGCGGCGTGGCGCGGGTCTCCTCCGACCCGGATCCGGGCGGTCCGATCCGGGCGGTCAAGCACCGAGCGGGAGATTCCCGGCCTGCGGCCGAAGGTCCGCGAACACCCTCCGCCCTGTTTCGTCGCGTTCGACGTCCTCCGGTGGCGTGGCACCGCGGAATTCGGCCCGACAGCGGTCGGGCATTTCCGGTTCACGGAGGGGGGCTCACGGGCGCGGGGGCATCCGCCCGCTCGCGCGACGGGGGCCGGGGAGGCCGGGGTCCCTGGCCGAACGCCCTGCCGAGGGCCACCGCGGCCCGCCCCGCCACCGGTCCAGACCTCTGCCGGGACCTCCGCCCCGAGCTCCGCCCCGACCCGTGCTCCGACCCCTGACGACGTCCTCACCCGGCGCGGCGGAAGGCGGTTTCCGGTCGGCTTGTATGCTCCACCTGGCACCAGGGGGGCATTTCCTGGCCGCCGTTCGTTCGATGGCACAGCCGTGAGAGGTGCGGGGATGTCGGGTCGCCGAGACAGGAGTCAGCCCAGCGTGGCCCGACCACGGTCGGAGGGCTCGACCGGCTCGGCGGGTTCCACGGGCGGCCCCACCGGTTCCGGCACCGGTTCCGGCACCCGTTCCGGCGCCCGGGCGGCGACGGCTCCGGCCGCCAAGGACGGCGCCACGGGCTCGATCCCGGCCCCCCGGGCCGGCGGCCGTGCCGAGGCCCGAAAGGCGGCGCAGTCGCAGGGCCGTGGCGGCCGCGGCGGCCAGGGCGGCGACGGGGGCCAGGGCGGTGGTTCCGGGCACCGCAGGTCCGGCGGACGCGGCAAGAAGCCCGAGCGGAACGTCAAGAAGATCGTCGGCTGGACGGCGGTCGGCGCCCTGGTGCTCATAGCCGGCACCGGCGGAGCGATCTACTTCAAGCTCAGCGGCAACATCAAGACCTTCGACTCGGACGCGGTCAGCAAGGACCGCCCGCCGGAGGCCACCGCGGACGCCAACGGCAACAAGCCGGTGAACATCCTGCTGATCGGTTCCGACAGCCGCGGCGGCGGGAACTCCGACCTCGGCGGCGGCAACTCCGAGGGCGCCCGCTCGGACACCACGATCCTCCTGCACGTCTACGCCGACCACAAGAACGCCATCGGCGTCTCGATCCCCCGCAACACCCTGGCCGTGATCCCGCCGTGCAAGCTGCCGAACGGGAAGTGGACCAAGGAGCAGAAGGGCGACGACGTCCTCTTCAACGCCGCGTTCGAGACGGGCGGCTCACCGGAGGGCAACCCGGCCTGCACCCAGAACACGGTGGAGAAGCTCACCGGGATCCGGGTGGACCACACCATCGTCGTGGACTTCTCGGGCTTCTCCTCGATGACCAAGGCCGTCGGCGGCGTCGAGGTCTGCCTCCCCAAGGCCATCTACGAGGGCGACATCAACCCGAACCTCAACAAGAAGGGTGCGCAGGTCCTCCCGGTCGGCAAGCAGAAGGTGGACGGCCAGAAGGCCCTCGACTACGTCCGGCTGCGGCACGGCATCGGCGACGGCTCCGACATCGGCCGGATGAAGCGTCAGCAGGCCTTCATGAGCTCGATGATCAGCACGGTGAAGAAGCAGGGTCTCGACCCGACCACCCTGTTGCCGCTGGCCGACGCCGCGACCAAGTCGCTGCGCGTCGACGAGGGCCTGAACTCGGTCGACAAGCTGATGTCCCTCGCGCTCTCGCTCAAGGGCATCGACATGCACGACCTCAAGTTCGTCACCCCGCCGTGGCGTTACCACGGTGCCAACCTCGACCTGGTGAAGCCCGACGCCGACAAGCTGTGGGAGGCCATCCGGGCCGACCACACCCTCGACGGCAAGGACGCCACCGGTCAGCAGCCCGACGCGCCCGCGGCGGCTCCGGAGACCCCGGCCGTGCCGACGCCGGCCGCCCCGACCACCACCGCCCCGCCCACCACCGCGGCCGTGACGACCCCGGTCAAGGTGGCGGTCTACAACGGAACGACCGTCAACGGCCTGGCGGGCAAGGCGAGCGAGGCCCTCAAGGCGGCGAAGTTCACCGTCACCGGCACCATGACGGCGAAGTCCACCAACAAGGCCACCACCACGATCGAGTACGGCGCCGGGCAGAAGGCCAACGCCGAGAAGGTCGCCGCGCTCTTCCCCGGGGCCACCCTGGCCGCCAGTTCGGCGGCGGGGATCAGCGTGGTGCTCGGCAAGGACTACGCCGACGCCAACGGCGGCGCCGCCGCCTCGGGTGCGCCGGCGGCCACCCCGACCGCGCCCGCCCCGCTGCCCACCTCGGTCACCGAGGAGGCCCGCTCGGCCGACGACGACATCTGCGCCAACACCACCTACGGCTCCGGCGGCTGACCCGCCGACGACTCCGGCCCCGAACGTCGGTTCGGGGCCGGGGGCCAGGTGTTCCAGTGTCAGGTGTTCCGGTGTCAGGTACCCCGGGTTCGGGTCCGGACCGGAGGGATCAGGGCCAGACGAGACAGTAGAGCTGGTGGCCCGCGTCGTGCAGGCGGTTCGCGAAGTCCTGCCACTCGTGCAGCATGCTGTAGATCACGAAGGCGTCGCGCGGGCCCCGGCGGTCGGGGACGGTGGACCAGATGAACGCTGCGGCGCCGAGCTCGGTCTCGTCCGCCTTGCGCAGCGGCTCGACCACGTTCTGCGGGAGCTGCACGACGGCGTAGTCGGGATGCAGCACCACCAGCTCCAGCGGCGGGACCTGGTGCAGCGGCACGCCCTGGATGCCGGTGAGGACCATGGCGCTCATGGTCTCCGGCTTGATCTTGGTGGAGAGGTGGCCGTTGGGCGAGCCGCTGGTCTCCATCAGGTCCCCGAGCCGGCCGAGCGAGCCGAGCTCGCCCGCGTCGAGACCGAGCCCGCCGGGGCCGAGCGCCGTCGGGACTCTGGCGGCGGTGGCGCGGTCGGGTGCCCCGAAGTACTTGTAGGTCACCCCCACGCGTCCCTCACCCCGCCTCTCGCCACCACGACCGCCACGCCCCGTTCCCGCTCCCGTACCCCCGCGTGCGGCCTCGGCGGGGCGGCGGGGGCCACCCGCGGCCTCGTCGTAGCCGTCCTGCGCCTCGGACACTCGGACCATCCTCACCGGAATTCGCCGGAATCGACAGACCCCCGCACACCCGGCGTCCCGCCGGACATGCTCCTTACCCGTCATGCGCCGCCGTACCCAGTCGAGGTACGCGGCAGTCCTCTTCACACCCCTGCATCGACACGGAGCGCCCGTGCATCCCGAGTGCGGGGCACTCTGGACGCACTCCGGGTACATAGTCTGACTGGTTCGAAGAGCCGACGCAGCCAGGGGACCCGTTGTACGGATAACCGTACAGACTTTGGCGCCCGGATCATCGTTCCAGATGATGAGGTCCGACATGCAGAGGTGAAGGACACGATTTGAGACCATGTCCCACGTGAGCTACCCCTACGAAGCACCCCAGTCCCAGTCGCTCTTCGACCGCGCCTCGGTCGTCACCCCCGGCGGCGTCAACTCCCCGGTGCGCGCGTTCCGCGCCGTCGGCGGTACGCCGCGCTTCATGGTGTCCGGCACCGGCCCCTACCTGACCGACGCCGACGGGCGCGAGTACGTCGACCTGGTCTGCTCGTGGGGCCCGATGATCCTCGGCCACGCGCATCCCGCCGTGCTCGACGCCGTCCGGGAGGCGGTGACGCGCGGCACGTCGTTCGGCACGCCCGGCCAGGGCGAGGTCGAGCTGGCCGAGGAGATCGTCGCGCGGGTCGCCCCGGTCGAGCAGGTCCGCCTGGTCTCCTCCGGTACCGAGGCCACCATGTCGGCGATCCGGCTGGCCCGCGGCTTCACCGGCCGGGCCAAGATCGTGAAGTTCGCCGGTTGCTACCACGGCCATGTGGACGCGCTGCTGGCCGCCGCCGGTTCCGGTGTGGCCACCTTCGGCCTGCCGGACACCCCGGGCGTCACCGGCGCACAGGCCGGCGACACCATCGTGCTGCCGTACAACGACCTCGCCGCGGTCGAGGAGGCCTTCCGGGCCCACCCCGGCGAGATCGCCTGCGTGATCACCGAGGCCTCGCCCGGCAACATGGGCGTCGTCCCGCCGCTGCCCGGCTTCAACGCCGGCCTGGCCCGGGTCTGCGGGGAGAACGGCGCGCTGTTCATCTCCGACGAGGTGATGACCGGCTTCCGCGTCTCCAAGGCCGGCTGGTACGGCCTGGAGGCGGCGCGTGAGGGCTGGGCGCCCGACCTGCTGACCTTCGGCAAGGTCATGGGCGGCGGCTTCCCGGCGGCGGCCTTCGGCGGCCGTGCCGACGTGATGGCCCACCTGGCCCCGGCCGGCCCGGTCTACCAGGCCGGCACGCTCTCCGGGAACCCGATCGCCACCGCGGCCGGCCTGGCCCAGTTGCGGGGCTGCACCGACGAGGTGTACGCCACCGTTGACCGGGTCGCCGCCGAGGTCTCCGGCCTGGTGTCGGACGCGCTGACCAAGGAGGGCGTCGTGCACCGGCTGCAGACCGCCGGGAACATGTTCTCGGTGTTCTTCACCGAGGGCGCCGTCACCGACTACGAGCGGGCGAAGACCCAGGAGGCGTTCCGCTTCACCGCGTTCTTCCACGCGATGCTCGCCGAGGGCGTCTACCTGCCGCCGTCCGCGTTCGAGTCCTGGTTCGTCTCGGCCTCCCACGACGAGCGGGCGGTCGAGCGGATCGCCGCCGCCCTGCCCATCGCCGCCCGGGCGGCCGCCGAGGCCACCGCCCCGGCCACGGCCTAGGCTCCGGACGACCCCTACGAAGCTCCCAGGAGTACTGAGAAGTGAGTGCCGAAGAGATCACCGTCGTCCACCTGATGCGGCACGGCGAGGTGCACAACCCGGAGGGCGTCCTGTACGGCCGCCTCCCGGGCTACCGACTGTCCGAGCTGGGCCGGCAGATGGCCGACCGGGTCGCCGAGGACCTGTCCGGCCGGGACATCACCCACGTGGTGGCGTCCCCGCTGGAGCGGGCCCAGGAGACCGCCGAGCCGATCGCCAAGTCGCACGGTCTGGACGTCGCGGTGGACGGGCGGCTGATCGAGGCGGAGAACATCTTCGAGGGCAAGACCTTCGGGGTGGGCGACGGCTCGCTGCGCAACCCGGCCTACTGGAAGTACCTCACCAACCCGTTCCGGCCCTCCTGGGGCGAGCCGTACCTGGAGCAGGCGGTGCGGATGATGGGCGCGCTGGCCGCCGCCCGGGACGCCGCGCGCGGGCACGAGGCGGTCTGCGTCAGCCACCAGCTGCCGATCTGGATCGTCCGCTCCTTCGTGGAGCGCCGCCGGCTCTGGCACGACCCGCGCAACCGGCAGTGCTCGCTGGCCTCGCTGACCAGCTTCACGTACGAGGGGGACCGGATCGTGTCGGTCGGTTACCGCGAGCCCGCCCGCGACCTGCTGCCGGTGCACCTGGTCGGCAAGGGCGGCAAGAGCAAGCCGGTGGGCAAGAGCTTCGGCGCCTGACCCCGCGCCCTCCCCGCGGCGAGGCGTCCTCGTGGCGTGGCGTCCTCGCTGTGGCGTGCTCGCCGCGGCGTCACCGCCGTGGCGGCGGAACCCCCGTGCCCCGGGGCACGCGGCTCCGCCGCCACGGATCGCCGTGCGGCGGACGGGACGAGTGCCCCCGCCCGATGTAGGGCCCGGCTAAATATGGGGTTCATCACCCTCGCCACGACCCGCCACTCCGGTACCGCCGCAGGTCAGAGGGGGTTCGACACGGAAGGCCGGACCCCCCCGAACCTGCCCGGAACTCCATGCGAAACTTTTCACATGTCTGGCATGACGCGCCCCCGTCCCCGTCTCGCCGCAGCGGCCGCCGCCACCGCCGTCGCCGCCGCGCTCGCCCTCAGCGGCTGTTCCTCCTCCGGTTCGTCGGCCAGCGGTGACGGCCAGATCGGCTTCGTCACGGCCAAGGGCAGCAACATCTCCACGGCTGCCGCCGGACATCGCCAGGACGCGCCGGACATCTCCGGCAACACGCTGGAGGACACCCCGGTCAAGCTCTCCGACTACCGGGGCAAGGTCGTCGTCCTCAACGTCTGGGGTTCCTGGTGCGGGCCGTGCCGGGCCGAGGCGGACGACCTCCAGCGGGTCTGGGACAAGTACAAGGACCAGGGCGTCCAGTTCCTCGGCATCAACACCCGGGACCCCGAGAAGGCCAACGCGGTCCGCTTCGAGCAGGAGAAGGGCGTCACCTACCCCAGCCTTTACGACCCTGCGGGCACCCAGCTGCTGAAGTTCCCCAAGGGCAGCCTCAACTCGCAGTCCGTGCCGACCACCATCGTGGTCGACCGCGAGGGCAAGCTCGCCGCCCGGGCCGTCGGCGGCCAGATCGACGACGGCCTGGAGTCGATGATCCAGCCGGTGCTCGCGGAGCAGAAGCAGTGAGTGCCGCACTCCTCGCCGACACGACCGGGACGATCCAGAGCGGGGCGCTGCTGGTGGCCGTGCCGATCGCGCTGATGGCCGGTCTGGTGTCGTTCTTCTCGCCGTGCGTTCTGCCGCTGGTGCCCGGCTACCTCTCCTACGTCACCGGCTTCTCCGCCGCCGACCTCGCGGACGCGCGCGGGGCCCGGCGCGGCCGGATGCTGGCCGGGGTGCTGCTGTTCATCCTCGGCTTCACCGCCGTCTTCGTCTCCACCGGGGCGCTGTTCGGCTACTTCGGGTCGACGCTGCTGGAGCACGAGCGCGTCATCTCGATCGTGCTCGGCGCGCTGACCGTCGTGATGGGCCTGGCCTTCATGGGGCTGGTGCCCGGGCTGAGCATGCGCGAGCTGCGCTCGCACCGCCGCCCGGCGGTCGGCCTCGTCGGCGCGCCGATGCTGGGCGTGGTCTTCGGCGTCGGTTGGACGCCCTGCCTCGGCCCGACCCTGGCCGCCGTGCAGAACCTGGCGCTCAACGAGGCCGATGCCGGCCGCGCCGCGCTGCTGATGACCGCCTACTGCCTGGGCCTGGGCGTACCGTTCGTCGTGGCCGCGGTGGCCTTCCGCCGGGCGCTGGGCGCCTTCGGCTGGGTCAAGCGGCACTACCCGCTCGTCATGCGGATCGGCGGCGGCATGCTCGTCGTGGTCGGTCTGCTGCTCGTCACCGGGCTCTGGAACTCGATGGTGAACGAGCTGCAGTCCTGGACCGCCTCCTTCCAGATCGGAATCTGACCGTGAGCAAGACCACGACCGGTACCGAGCTGCCCGCGCAGGAGGTCGAGGACGCGGCGGAGAGGATGACCACCGCTCCGATCGAGTCGGACGGCCCGACCGGCATCGGCGTGCTCGGCTGGCTGCGCTGGATGTGGCGTCAGCTGACGTCGATGCGGGTCGCGCTGATCCTGCTCTTCCTGCTGTCGCTGGCGGCCATCCCCGGTTCGCTGATCCCGCAGAACGGCCAGAACCAGTTCAAGGTCGAGAGCTGGAAGGCGCAGCACGCCACGGTCGCGCCGATCTACGAGAAGCTCCAGCTGTTCGACGTCTACAGCTCGGTCTGGTTCTCGGCGATCTACATCCTGCTGTTCGTCTCGCTGGCGGGCTGCATCGTCCCCCGCACCTGGCAGTTCGTCGGGGTGCTGCGGGCGCAGCCGCCGGCCGCGCCGCGCAACCTGACCCGGATGCCGGTGTACGCGGCCTGGCGGACGGACGCGGACGTCGCGGACGTCAACGCCGCCGCGCACCGGCTGCTGCGGGCGCGGCGGTTCCGCGCGCACCTCGGCGGCGGCGCGGTGGCGGCCGAGAAGGGCTACCTGCGCGAGGTCGGCAACCTGGTCTTCCACCTGTCGCTGTTCGCGCTGCTCGGCGGTTTCGCCTGGGCGAGCCTGGCGAGCGGCACCGGCGGCAAGCTGCTGGTCGAGGGCGAGGGCTACTCGAACACCATCACGCAGCTGGACGACTTCACCGGGACCAGGTTCTACGGCACCGACGACCTCGACCCGTTCTACGTGAAGCTGAAGAACTTCACCTCGAAGTTCCAGAGCCGGGGCGACCAGATCGGCAGCGCCCGGGAGTTCACCGCGCACGTCGAGTACTACGGGGGCAGCGACGCCGGGAAGCTCAAGCAGGGCACGATCGAGGTGAACCACCCGCTGGAGGTCGGCGGCAGCAAGTTCTACCTGATCGGGCACGGCTACGCCCCGGTGATCACCGTGCGGAACGGCGCGGGCGACGTCGTCTACACCGGCGCGACCCCGTTCCTGCCGCAGGACGGCAACCTGACGTCCACCGGTGTCGTCAAGGTCTCCGACTACGGCGACAAGGACGGCAAGAAGACCCAGATGGGTTTCTCCGGCTTCTTCCTGCCGACCGCCCCGGTGGCGTTCGACCGGAACACGGGCCCGCGCTCGCTGTTCCCCGGTGACGCGGACCCGGCGCTGGTGCTCAACGCCTACGCGGGAGACCTGGGCACCGACTCCGGCCTGCCGCAGAACATCTACCAGCTCAACACGAAGAACCTCACCCAGCTCCAGCAGGAGGGCGAGCCCGCCAAGATCCGGTTGAAGCCGGGCCAGGGCTGGACCCTTCCGGACGGCTACGGGAGCGTCACCTTCGAGGGCTACAAGCAGTGGGCCAGCTTCAACGTCTCGCACCGTCCGGGCAACGGGATCGCCCTCGTCGGGGCGGTGCTGGCGATCCTCGGCCTGATCGGCTCGCTGTTCGTGCAGCGGCGCCGGATCTGGGTGCGGGCGGTGGCGCTTCCGGACGGTGGCACGCTGGTCGAGCTGGCCGGGCTGGGCCGCAGTGAGTCGGCGAAGATCGCCGAGGAGCTGGCCGAGCTGGCGGTCGACCTCCAGGACGACGCGCCCGCGCTCGACGACCCGGACGACGACCCGGACGACGACGCTGCCGAAGCCGAAGCCGAAGCCGAAGCCGAAGCCGAAGCCGACGCCGACGCCGACGCCGACGCCGACGCCGACGCACACGGCTCCGACGAGGCCGACGAGGCCTCCGCACCACCCGCACCTTCCGACCCCGCAGTCCCTGCCGACCAGAACTCCAAGGAGTAGACGGTGCACCTCGCCTCGTCGGTCGACCCACAGCTGGCCGACCTGTCCAACAAGCTGATCTACTCGGCCATGGCCGTCTACCTGATCGCCATGTTCGCCTACATGTTCGAGTGGACCTTCGGTGCCAAGGGTGCCGTCGCCGTCCGCTCCATCGAGCAGGCCGGCCTGGCCGAGACCGTCGCCGAGGCCGATGCCAAGGCCAAGGGCTCCAAGAAGGTGACCGTCACCGTCGCCTCCGCGCGCGGCGGCACCACCACGCTCACCCGCACCGCACTGGCCGGCGAAGGCGCGACGGTGGTGACCAGCGGTCGCGGCGACGACGAGGTCGACGGCCCGGGTGCGGCCGGCACCAGCGAGAAGGCCGACCTGGCCGGCCGGATCGCGGTCTCGCTCACCGTGCTCGGAGCCCTGCTGCACGTGGGGGGCGTGCTCACCCGCGGCCTCTCGGTGTCCCGCTGGCCGTGGGGCAACATGTACGAGTTCTCCTGCGCCTTCGCGCTCGCGATGACGGTGGCCTTCGTCGGCCTGCTGCTGTCGAAGAAGCCGGTCCGCTGGCTCGGCCTGCCGGTCACCCTGGCCGTCGTGCTCACGCTCGGCATCGCCACCGAGGTGCTGTACACCGAGTCCGAGCAGCTCGTTCCGGCGCTGCACTCGTACTGGCTGGCGATCCACGTCTCCACCGCGATCGTCTGCGGCGGCGCCTTCTACGCGGCGTTCATCGCGACCCTGCTGTACCTGGGCAAGGACTCCTTCGACAAGCGGATGGCGGCGGGTCTGACCAGGGGCCCGCTCGGCACCTCGCCGTCGATCTGGCGCCGGCTGCCGGCCGCGTCGACCCTGGACAAGCTGTCCTACCGGATCAACGCGCTGGTCTTCCCGCTCTGGACCTTCACGATCATCGCGGGCGCGATCTGGGCCGAGGCGGCCTGGGGCAAGTACTGGGAGTGGGACCCGAAGGAGACCTGGTCGTTCATCACCTGGGTCGCCTACGCGTGCTACCTGCACGCCCGCGCCACCGCCGGCTGGAAGGGACGCAAGGCCGCCTACCTGGCCCTCGGCGCCTTCGCCTGCTGGCTGTTCAACTACTACGGCGTGAACATCTTCGTCACCGGCAAGCACTCCTACGCGGGGCTCTGACCGGGGGCTGCACCACCCACCGGCCCGGCGCTCCGCACAAGGAAGCCGGGCCGAGGTGCGAGAGGGGTAGTTCGTGCCGGCCGTCCGGTCCGGCACGGGAATGAACCGAGGAGGAAATCGCGCAATGGAGTGCGACGAGGTCATGCTGACCGTCCGAATCACCGCCGCCGAGCGCACGTTGCTCCGCCGGCTCGCCCAGGGGCACCGGAGCGACGTGTCCGAGGTGGTGGCAGACGGCCTGCTGGACATCATTCCCACGTTCAGCTCGCCGACCGACGCCTACCGGCTGCTGGGGGCCCTCGCGGCGCCCGCGCCGTGCGCGCTGACCGTCTGGCTGCCGACGCCGCTGGCCGATCTGCTGGTGCCGGGTGCGGCCCGGATCGCCCAGGTGACGGAGGTCCGGATCGGCTCGGCCAGCGCCATGCTGGGCGCCGCGCTGCGGCTCTGGCTGGCCCAGGACCCGGTCCGGCTGGCGGCCAACCTCAGCGTGATGCACGCGGGTCGTCCGTCGGCCCTGGTCGCGGCCTGACCTGACGGCGGTACCGGGGGGAGCCACGGTCCGGCGCCGGTGCGGGCGCCGGATCAGCCGGCGAGCGACAGGCCCCGGCAGACCGGGGCGGGCCCGACGGCGGTCGGCCCGCCGTCGGCCGGACCGGCCAGCAGCCGGCACTCGGCGACCGTCCGGCCGTCCTGCACCAGCAGGACCCGGACCGGGACCCGCCGTACGTCACGACCGGCCCCGGGGCCGCTCTCCGGGGCGGGCTCGCGGACGGCCCGGACCAGGCAGGGGCGGTCCAGCGCGATGGGGGCGTGGAAGGACGTGACCAGCTCGACCGGCGCCACCCGGGCCGGGTGGCAGAGCCGTTGGGCGGCCTGGCGCGCCGCCTCCAGGACGAGCATCCCGGGGACGTGGTCGGGGGCCGGGTCCATCCGGTCGAACAGCGCCGGGTGGTCGGCGTCCGCGCGCAGCAGCCAGCTGCCGGGCAGCAACGAGGGGCCGAGCACGACGTCGGCGGCCCGCTGGCGGCCGACGAGTTCGGGCGCGGTGCAGGACTCCGGGGGCCGGGGAGCGGGAGCCGGGCGGCCGGGGCCGCGCAGCCGGGCGTACGAGGCGGGGGAGAGCACCCGCAGTTCGCCGGAGCCGCGGCCGACCGGACGGCCGTCCCGTTCGATCTCGGCGTGCACCCGCAGGGCGGCCAGCCGGCCGTGCCGCATCCGGACGTCCTGGCAGCCGACGCGGAGCATCAACGCGGCGGGGGCGGGGGCGATCGCGAGGCCGTCGAGGCCGGCAGGCCCGAGCGCGTAGCTGAGTTCGTCGAGCGCGTAGTGGTGGTCGTGCGGGACGCCGAAGCCGACGTGGCCGATCAGCAGGGCGGCCTGGCGGATCGTCTCGGCCATCAGGACGGGGTCGTGGTGGCGGTCGCCGGGCAGCCGGTAGAAGCCGTGCAGCCGGGGCCACTGGGCACCGAGCAGGAAGTCGTACGGGCCGGTGGCCTGCCAGCCGGTGATCAGGACCTCGGCGACCGAGGAACGGTGCACCAGATGGCGCGAGACGGTCCGCTCGTGGAAGTCGTAGCGGGCCTGACCGGGGTGGCCGGGAGCGGGGTGGGGGTACGGAGAATCGCCGTCCGGTTCTGCGATCGCTGGCATGGCGGGCCCCACTCCCGGGTGTCGGTCGACCGGCCGCGTGAGCGGCCTCGGGAAAACATACAGGCCACCCGGTTTCTGCTCGGCGTGAGGGGCCGCCACTGCCGGAAAGCCGACATGCACACGCTACCCGGCCGCTGGTCTGCGGGAACGTCCGGCCGGGAGAGTCCGGACCTTGGACGGGGGTCGGTCCCCCCTGGACGGCGGGGACCGACCAGGGGCTAGATTAGATACCAACCATGCGGTTTCGGGCGGGCCGGTCCGCATGCGTGGCGCCGCACCACCACCGACGGCGGCGCCGAGACAGCACCCGGGCGAGCCGGAGCTCGCCGCGGCCGGGGCCGGAGGGGCCGAGTGGCTAAGCAGGAACGGGCGGGGCGAACCAGGCAGGCCGTGCTGCTGGCCGCGGCGGACACCTTCGCGGACGCGGGCTTCGAGTCGGCCAGCCTGGTCGACATCAGTCGCCGGGCGGGCGTCAGCAAGGGCGCGCTCTACTTCCACTTCGTCTCCAAGCAGGCGCTCGCCGACGGTGTCCGCGCCGAGGCCGGAGACGCGATCGGTGCGGCCGTGCTGCGGGCCCTGCGCGGCGCCGCGCCGGCCGTCCAGGAGCTGATCGACCTCACCCACGAGCTCGGCCGGCTGCTGCGCGAGGACGTGGTGGTCCGGGCCGGTGTGCTGCTCGGCCTCGGCGGCCGGCCGGCGGCCTGCGCGGGCGGACTGGTGGTGGCGCCGGCGGGATCACCCCCGGAGCCGTCGGCGGACGCCTGGCGCAGCCTGACCGCCGTCTTCCGGACCCTGCTCGACCGCGCGGGGGAGGCCGGCGAGCTGCGCCCCGGGCTGGACCGGGGCCAGGCCGCCGAACTGCTCACCACGCTGGCGGCCGGGCTGGTGCTGTTCGCCGCCGAGTCCACCGGCCGGCTCGCGGAGGAGGCGGTCCGCGGGCTCTGGGCGGCCGCGCTGCCCGCCCTCGTGCCGGCGGAGCGCTTCGGGGAGTACCGGACCTGACAGCGGGGCGGGCGGCGGATCAGGCCGGGGGTGGTCCGGGATCCGGTGCGTCCGCCGGTGGTGCGTCCGCCGGTGGTGCGTCCGCGGGCGGCGTGCCCGCAGGCGCTTCGGCGGGCGGCAGCCGGTCGGCCAGGACGAGCCGGGCCAGGGTGTGCGGCGGGACGAGGCCGGGCAGCAGGAGCGTCCAGAGGTCGGCCATCCGCCGCAGGAGGTCCCGGCGGTCGGTGAACACCTGCGAGCTGAGCTGGATGCCGGTCACCGCGCCGGTGATCACTCCGGCCGCGGCCGCCGGTTCCACCCCGGGGCGGAGCTCACCGGAGTCCCGGGCGTGCTCCAGCAGTTCGCGGGCCGCGTCCGTCCAGCCCTGGTAGGCGGCGATCTGCGGCTGGGTGAAGCTGCCGTGCTCGATGGTCAGCCGGATCGAGCCGCGCAGCACCGGGTTGTCGAGCAGGGCGTGGGCGAAGGCGTAGCCGAGGTCGATCAGGGTCTGCACCGGGCTCTCGGAGGCCGGCTGCCAGGTGGCCAGCCAGGCGCTCTGGCCCGCGATCACGGCGAGCGCCAGCTCTTCCTTGGAGTGGAAGTGGAAGTAGAGCGCGCCCTTGGTGACGCGGGCCCGTTCCAGGATCTCCGCCATGGTGGCGGCCGCGTAGCCCCGCTCGTCGAACACCTCGGCCGCGGCGAGCAGCACCGCCTGGCGGGTCGCCAGCGCCCGGGCCTGCCTGGCCATCGCAGCCTCCTCGGATAGTTCTGGTCGTCGGCAGCGGCTGGATCCCACGGGCCGACGGGGCGGCGGGCCGCGTACCGTCCGGTGGCGATCCTATCGAGCACCCGGGGTCACTCTCCGGCGCGCGAATGGCATCGCGCGCCGGTCTGTACGCCGGTTCACGTGTACGAACGTGCGCCGCGACCGCGCGCCGTGACTGCGCGCCGCGAACGTGCGCCGTGGCTCTGCGCCGCGACCGTGCGCCGCGAACGCCGAGGGCCGGCCACCCCGAGGGTGACCGGCCGTCGGTCGTGCGGTCCGGTGCTGCGGGCGAGCCTCAGGCGGCCCACTGCCAGCTGACCGGCGAGTAGTACGCCGGGCGGCGCTCCAGGCGCTGCCAGTTGGCGATCGGCTCGACCGGCGAGGCGGCGGAGGCCGCGTGCTGGGCGGACGCGGCGCGCGCCATCAGCACGGCGGTCAGGGCGGCGAGCTCCTCGTCGGTGAGCGAGCCGCGGACGATGCGGACGAGTGGTTCGGCGGAAGCGGTCATGGTCCGGTCTTCTCCCGGCGGAAGAGGGTGAGGGGTCGTCGGCACTGTGGCCGCGGTGCTGTCCGCGGCCGAACCGCGCTGTTACATCGGGGGGTTGCCGTGCTTGCGGCTCGGCAGGTCCGCGTGCTTGGTGCGCAGCATGGCCAGCGAGGAGGCCAGGACCTGGCGGGTCTCGGCCGGGTCGATGACGTCGTCCACGAGGCCGCGCTCGGCCGCGTAGTACGGGTGCATCAGTTCGTTCTTGTATTCCTTGATCTTCTGCGCGCGCATGGCGTCCGGGTCGTCGGCGCCGTTGATGTCGCGGCGGAAGATCACGTTGGCCGCGCCCTCCGCGCCCATCACGGCGATCTCGTTGGTCGGCCACGCGAAGGACAGGTCGGCGCCGATCGAACGCGAGTCCATCACGATGTACGCGCCGCCGTACGCCTTGCGCAGGATCAGCTGGATGCGCGGCACGGTCGCGTTGCAGTAGGCGTAGAGCAGCTTGGCGCCGTGCCGGATGATGCCGTCGTGCTCCTGGTCGACGCCGGGCAGGAAGCCGGGGACGTCGAGCATGGTCACCAGCGGGATGTTGAAGGCGTCGCACATCTGGACGAAGCGCGCGGACTTCTCGCTGGCGTTGATGTCGAGGACGCCGGCCAGCGACTGCGGCTGGTTGGCGATGATGCCGGTGACGTGACCGTCGATCCGGGCCAGCACGCAGAGGACGTTGGTGGCCCAGCGCTCGTGGACCTCCAGGTACTCGCCGTGGTCGACGATCTCCTCGATCACCTTGCGCATGTCGTACGGGCGGTTGCCGTCGGCCGGCACCAGGTCGAGCAGCGAGTCGTTGCGGCGGTCCACCGGGTCGTCGTTGACGACCGGCGGCGGCATCTCGCGGTTGTTCTGCGGCATCAGGGAGAGGAGGAAGCGGACCTCCTCGATGCAGGACTGCTCGTCGTCGTACGCGAAGTGCGCGACACCGGAGACGCCGGAGTGGACGTCGGCGCCGCCGAGCCCGTTCTGGCTGATCTTCTCGCCGGTGACGGCCTGCACCACGTCCGGGCCGGTGATGAACATCTGCGAGGTCTCGCGGACCATGAAGATGAAGTCGGTCAGGGCCGGCGAGTAGGCCGCGCCGCCGGCGCACGGGCCGAGCATCACGGAGATCTGCGGGATGACGCCGGAGGCCCGGGTGTTGCGCTGGAAGATGCCGCCGTACCCGGCGAGGGCGGTGACGCCCTCCTGGATGCGGGCGCCGGCGCCGTCGTTCAGCGAGACCAGCGGGGCGCCGGCCGCGATGGCCATGTCCATGATCTTGTGGATCTTCTGGGCGTGGGCCTCGCCGAGGGCGCCGCCGAAGATCCTGAAGTCGTGTGCGTAGGTGAAGACCGTCCGGCCGTGCACGGTGCCCCAGCCGACGATCACGCCGTCGGTGTGCGGCTTCTTGGCCTCCAGGCCGAAGCCGGTGGCGCGGTGCCGGCGGAGCGGCTCGACCTCGCGGAAGGAGCCCTCGTCGAGCAGCAGGTCGATACGCTCGCGGGCGGTCAGCTTGCCCTTGGCGTGCTGCGCCTCGGTGGCCTTCTCGCTGGGGCCGCGGCGGACCTGCTCGCGAAGCTCGTGCAACTCGGCGACCCGCCCTCGGGCGTCCGCCGGGCTCTCCGGGATGTCGTCTCCGACCGGTGCCTCATGCACAACCGTCATCTCGAACCACTCCAAAGGTGAGGGAACTGTCCGACAGCCAACGTCTGCGATGCCCCCGGCTGCGAATCACTTCTTCACTTATGACTGTACGAGGGGCCGCGTGCTGGTTTCGGCGTCGATTCCGTACAAGGTCGCGTCCGTTTAGATGTCAGGGCTGCACAGAACCCGTAGCGTTTCAGCCCATGCGGCCGGTAGCTGTTCGATTACCCCGAGCTTTCGCCCAGGTGGCCGCCGGATGATCTGAGCATGAGGAAACCCGCAGGTCAGGGCTGTCATGAGCAGCGCCGATCGGGTCGAACCGAGGATCGCTCAAGGGTCGCTCGGTGCGGCCGTGAAGGCTGTGCCGGACGGCCGGTGGCGGCAGGGCAGTCGTAGGGATGCACCAAAAACTCCGCAGCCCACCCGGTGGGTACCGGGTGGGCTGTCCGAGCTACGGGGGGTCAGCTCCTCCGGCCGTCCTCCGGATCCTCCCTGCCGCGCAGCTCCTCCTCGCGGCGGCGCAAATCCGCCTCCCACTGCTTGAGCATGTCCTCGTGCTTCTTGTCGTCCTTCTTCAACGACGCCAGGAACTCCGGGTCGTCGTCCGGCGCGAGCGGCCGGCCTCCGCGCGGGCGGTCGAACCCGGAGCCGCCGTCGCCGTTCACGTGGCGGCCCGCACCGGCGGTCCGCGGGGCGTTGCGCTGCTTGCCTGCCACCAGCCAGGCGATCGACCCCACCAGCGGGAAGAGCAGCACGATGATCACCCAGACCACCTTCGGCAGGTGCTTCACCTCGTCCTCGGGGGTGGTCAGGCAGTCGATGAAGGCCCACACCCACAGGGCGAGCGGGAGTACGAAGGTCAGAATCCTCAGCACGGCGGCGATCTCCCCCGGCGACGGCGGTGGCGGGCGGGCGACTCCTGGAGCGGCGGGACGCTTCAGGGGGGCCCTTGACACAGGCCAGGCTAGCGGGTGGCGGATACTGGCTGGCATGGCATACGACGATCTCCGCTCGTTCCTGCGGGCCCTCGACCGCGAAGGCGACCTCAAGCGCATCAAGGCGGAGGTGGACCCGTACCTGGAGGTCGGCGAGATCGTCGACCGGGTGCAGAAGGCCAAGGGCCCCGCGCTGCTCTTCGAGAACGTCAAGGGTTCCTCGATGCCGCTGGCGATGAACGTCTTCGGCACCGAGCGCCGGCTGGCCAAGGCCCTCGGACTCAAGGGCCCGGAGGAGATCTCCGAGAAGATCGCCGGTCTGCTGAAGCCGGAGCTGCCGCAGGGCTTCACCGGGTTCCGGGACGCCTTCGGCAAGCTCGCCTCGATGGCCCACGTGCCGCCGCGGAACGTGAAGTCCGGCGACGCGCCGGTGCACGAGGTCGTGCTCACCGGCGAGGACGTCAACCTGGACGAGCTGCCCGCGCTCTTCACCTGGCCGCTGGACGGCGGGTCGTTCTTCAACCTGGGCCTCACCCACACGAAGGACCCGGACTCCGGCATCCGCAACCTCGGTCTGTACCGCCTCCAGCGGCACGACCGGCGGACCATCGGCATGCACTGGCAGATCCACAAGGACAGCCGCAACCACGCGGCGGTGGCCGCCGCGCGGGGTGAGCGGCTGCCGGTCGCGATCGCCTTCGGCTGCCCGCCGGCCGTCACCTACGCGGCCACCGCCCCGCTGCCGGGCGACATCGACGAGTACCTGTTCGCCGGCTTCGTCGCCGGGGAGCGGGTGAAGATGGTCGACTGCAAGACCGTGCCGCTCCAGGTGCCGGCCGACGCCGAGGTGGTCCTGGAGGGGTGGCTGGAGCCCGGGGAGCTGCTGCCCGAGGGCCCGTTCGGCGACCACACGGGCTTCTACACGCCGCAGGAGCCGTTCCCGGCGCTGACGATCGACTGCGTGACGATGCGCCGCCGTCCGATCCTGCAGTCCATCGTGGTCGGCCGCCCGCCGACCGAGGACGGCCCGCTGGGCAAGTTCACCGAGCGGTTCTTCCTGCCGCTGCTGAAGATCATCATCCCGGACATCGTCGACTACGACCTGCCCGAGGCGGGCGGCTTCCACAACTGCGTGATCGTCTCGATCGACAAGAAGTACCCGAAGCACGCCCAGAAGACGATGCACGCCATCTGGGGCGCGCACATGATGTCGCTGACCAAGCTGATCATCGTGGTGGACGCCGACTGCGACGTGCACGACTACCAGGAAGTCGCCTGGCGGGCCTTCGGCAACGTCGACTACAGCCGCGACCTGACCGTCGTCGAGGGCCCGGTGGACCACCTCGACCACGCCTCCTACCAGCAGTTCTGGGGCGGCAAGGCGGGCATCGACGCGACCCGCAAGCTGCCCACGGAGGGCTACACCCGGGACGGCGGCTGGCCCGAGATGGTCTCCTCCGACCCCGAGACCGCCGCCCTGGTGGACCGTCGCTGGAAGGAGTACGGCCTGTGAGCACGGCGGCAGCCCTCCCCGAGGTCCCGCCCGGGAAGGTCAAGAGCTTCCTCCGGCTGGTGATGATCGAGCACTCGGTCTTCGCCCTGCCCTTCGCCTACATCGCGGCGCTGACCGCGATGTTCCTGTCCGACGAGCGGGTGCACTGGGGCGAGCTGTTCGTCGTCACCGTCTGCATGGTCGGACTGCGGACCTTCGCCATGGCGGCCAACCGGATCATCGACCGGGAGATCGACGCCCGGAACCCGCGCACCGCCGGGCGTGAACTGGTCACGGGCGCCGTCTCGCTGAAGACCGCGTACGTGGGCTCGGCGGTCGCGCTGATCGTCTTCCTGGGCGCGGCGGCCCTGCTGAACCCGCTCTGCCTGGTGCTCGCGCCGGTCGCCGTGGTGCCGATGGTGGTCTACCCGTACGGCAAGCGGTTCACCGACTTCCCGCAGGCCATCCTGGGGATCGCCCAGGCGATGGGACCGGTGGGCGCCTGGCTGGCCGTCACCGGCACGTGGTCCTGGGACGCGGTGGTGCTCGGCGCGGCGGTCGGCATCTGGATCGGCGGCTTCGACCTCATCTACGCCTGCCAGGACGTGGAGTCCGACCGGGCGGGCAGCGTGCGGTCGGTGCCGGCCCGGTTCGGCGTCCCGGCGGCCATCCGGGGCGCGCGCGGCTGCCACGTGGTCACCACGCTGCTGCTCGGCTGGTACGCGGTGCTGACGGACGCCGGGCCGGCGTTCTGGGTGGGGCTGCTGGTGGTCGCGGGCGCCTTCGTCTACGAGCACACCATCGTGAAGCCCCACGACCTCTCGCGGCTGAACCGGGCGTTCTTCCAGACCAACGGGTTCGTCGGGATCTCGCTGTTCTTCTTCGCGCTGGTCGACCTGGTGGTGCGCGGCCTCGGCATCTGAGCCGGGGCCGCGCCCTCCGGGGCGTCAGCCCTTCAACTCGTCCAGCGTGTGCTTGACGAGCGCGTTGGCGTGGCCGTGGCCGAGGCCGTGCTCGGCCTTGAGCCAGGCGACCAGCTCCGCGTGCTTGCTGAGCGGGGAGGAGCGGATCAGCTCCTTCCAGTGGGAGACGGGGTGGCCGTACTTCTCCTCGATGGAGGGGAAGTAGCTGGCGGGGCCGTTGCCGGGGAGGGCCATGGGGATTCTCCTGACGTCCGAACGGTCTTGGGAGTTCGATCTTCACGCATTCAGCTTGACGGTGACAGCGGTGAGCCAGCCGAGCCCGAGCGCGGCGCCCAGGGTGAAGGCCAGCACCGTGGCCCCCGATGCGGCGAAGCCGAGGAGCACGGCGGCGGCCACCAGGCGGGAGGCGAGCGCCCAGCCGCGGTCCAGGTGCCGGGCGAGGACGAGGAAGGCCGCGCACAGGGCGAGGAAGCCCACCGCCCCGCCGATCAGGTGGACGGTGCCGTGCGCGCTCAGCTCCGTCACCCGCCCTTCGGGCGCCCCGACCGGGAACCCGGCTCCGGGGTCGGCCGCGAAGAACCCGTCCAGGACGAAGGCCGCGCCGAACACCCCGACGAGTCGCGGCGCCCAGACGCCGGCGGGCAGCGCGAGCCGCAGCCCGACGGCGCCGGTGACGGTGAGCAGACCGGTGAGGAGGAACGCCGTCTGCTGGATCCAGCCGAGGTCGCCGAGGCTCAGCTGGCTGAGCGCGTTGCGGGTGAAGTCGAAGCCCTCGCGGGTCAGGCCCCCGACGACGCCGACGGCGAGGAAGAGCGGCCCGGCGGCGGCGCCGGCGGCCAGCAGGGCGCGGGTGGTGGAGCGGGCGCGGTCGGCCGGGGCGGTCGGGGTGATCGGCGCTGCCATCGTGTTCGTCATGCCAGTAGGACCGGGGGCGGCGCGAGAACTCATCGGGACCGGCGATGTGATCCGGGTCACTCTCGATGAGACAAGCACACTATTGCTGTTCGTGTCCCAGCCGTTCCTCTGCGTGGCTAGCGTTGCCACCGGAAGGCCCGAGCACCGGTTCCTTGAAGGGATTTGGCACATGGCCATGGAACTCGACCCGTCCCGTTCGCCCCGCGCGTTCTGGGGCGAGGAGATCAAGCGGCTGCGGGAGGAGGCGGGGCTCTCGCAGGAGGCGCTGGGGAAGCTGCTGTTCTGCTCGGGCGCGTACGTCGGCCTGCTGGAGGGGGCGGTCCGGAACCCGCAGGAGGACATGTCGGTGCGCTTGGACGACGTGCTCGGCACCGGCGGCCACTTCCTGCGCGTCTACGAGATGTACCGGAAGTCCTCGCGCTACGCCGACTACTTCCGGCACGCCGCCGAGTTGCAGGGACTGGCGCTGACCATCAGCGAGTTCTCCCCGCTGCTGGTGCCGGGCCTGCTGCAGACGCCCGACTACGC
Organism: Kitasatospora sp. NPDC002965; assembly: GCF_040611255.1. Lineage (NCBI taxonomy): Bacteria > Bacillati > Actinomycetota > Actinomycetes > Kitasatosporales > Streptomycetaceae > Kitasatospora > Kitasatospora sp. NPDC002965. The sequence goes on from NZ_JBEXNT010000038.1 coordinate 41,683, forward strand.
GAGGGCGTTGTTCGAGTCGGCGCAGCCGCTGCGGAAGGCGGCCGAGAACGAGGAGATGGTCGCGGCCCGGATGTCGCGGGCCGAGCTGCTCGATCGGAAGTCCGCGCCCATGTACTGGGCGGTCCTGGACGAGGCGGTGCTGCGGCGCCCCGTCGGCGGCGAGGCTGTGATGGCAGGCCAGTTGAGGTATCTTGCCGCTCTGTTTCAGGCGCGCAAGGCACTCATCCAAGTGGTTCCGCTGACGGCGGGTGCGCACTCGTTGATGGTCGGCTCCCTCAGCCTGATGACCTTCGAGGATGCGCCGCCGACGGCCTATGTCGAAGGGCTTCTCACGGGGAATCTGGTGGACGATCCGGCGCTGGTCGACCAGTGCTCGCTGGCCTACGATCTGGTCAGGGCTGCCGCGTTGTCGCCGGAGGCGTCCCTGGCCCTGATCGAATCGGCGGCGGAGGACCACGCGGATGCAGCGAACCGAGCAGTGGCGCAGGAGTAGTTACAGCAGCGGCAACGCAAGCGACAACTGCATCGAGGTGGACGACGCGCGCCCCGGTTCGGTCCGTGACTCGAAGGACCCGCAGGGCCCGCGACTGCGCTTCACCCCGGCGGCGTGGCAGTCCTTCGTGACCGCCACCGCCGACGGCGAGTTCGACGCCGGCTGACGCACTCACCGACTCGCAGCGAAGGCGTCCCCGAAACACCGGGGGCGGCCTTCGAGCCGTTCGGGGGCGCTACTGGCAGGCGCGGCCGTCCTGCGAGGTCCTCCGATGCCGGGGACCGGCCCGGGGCGCAAAGCGGTGGGCGGGGCGGGTGCTCGGCCGTGCCGCCGACCTGGTCGCGGCCGAGCACCCGCCGGGTGCCCGCCAGACACCCGCGCGCGCAGCCGGCCCTAGCGTCGCGGTGTGACGAAGACGTCGTTCACGACGTACCCGTCCAGTCCGTGCAGCTCGCCGTAGGCGATCAGGTCGCTGCTCCGGTTGATGAACCCGCGTCCCGAATAGTTGAGCGAAGTGTTGCAGAGCACGCTGAATCCGGTGAGTTCGCCGAAGGCGGTCAGCAGTGCACCCATGGCCGGGTTCGCGGTCGGGTCGACGGTCTGGGTGCGGGCCGTTCCGTCGACGTGGGTCACCGCGCGCAGGTCGGCGGATTCGACCCGGCTGAAGTACAGCATGTAGGGGTCGGGGAGGCCACCGCCGAACCAGCGGCCCGCTTCCTGCTCCAGGCAGATCGGGGCGATGGGGCGGTAGCTTTCGCGCTGTTTGATCCTGTTGAGCCTGGCCGTGGTCTCCTCGGTGAAGGGAGCGGCCAGGATCGACCGGTTCCCGAGGGCGCGGGGGCCGATCTCCCAGCGGCCCCGCGCCCAGCCGATGATCTTCCCGTCGCGGAGGTGGCGGGCGACCTCGCCGTGGTCCAGCGGGCGGATCTCGTAGCGCTGCGGGTCGAACGCGATGTCCTCCACGAATTCGCCGCCCGCGTAGACGTCCCACTCCAGGTCGGCCGACCCGGTGTAGAAGTGCTGGGCGTCGATGGCGGTGCCGATCGCGGATCCGCTGTCGTTGGGACACGGCGGAACGAAGACCGCGGGGAAGAGCCCGCACTCGCGCCAGCGCCGGTTCCACTCGCAGTTGAGCCCGCAGCCCCCGGAGACGAGCAGCGGGAATCCCTCGGTCAGGTGCTCCCGGGCGTACGCGTGGAAGCGCTCGAAGATGGCGTCCGAGAGCCGGGCCGCCAGGTTCCTGTAAGCGCTCGATTCCACACCGACGTTGTGGAAGGGGGAATCGGTCATCCGGTCCTTCAGGCTTCCGGTGATGACCTCCTTCTGGCCGAGGACGAAGTCGATCACGTCCTGTTCCGCCCGGGTCGCCGGCCGGTTCTCGGCGAATCCGGCCAGGGCCATCTGCTTCCCCGCGTCCTGGAACCGGACGAACTCCTGGTGCGGACTGAACTTCGGGTCGGCGAGCGCGAAGCCGTAGGAGTACTTGTTGCCGGGGTAGTTGAGCACCTCCTTGAGATGGGTCACCTTCCCGTGCTGGTCGATCCGGTAGAACGAGCCGATGTTCCCCTCCCACACCAGGCTGTAGAAGGGCTGGTCCCGGCGGAGTGCCGACATGCCGTAGGACGTCATGATGTGGGAGCGCTCATGGGTGGACGAGAAGACGCGCACGGCCTTGCCGAAGAACCGGCCGGCCTCGTCCGTGATCGCGGATTCGCCCACACCGAAGTACCCGGCGCGCGAAGGCTGGTCGGTGCACTGGGTGCCCTTGATCCAGCCGCTCACGGCGACGACGTCGGGCTGCCTGTCCAGCCGGTCCGCCGCCGTCGCGAACAGTTCGGCCGTCGGATTGCTGTAGCGGAGGAACGAGTCCTTCTCCGCTTCCAGGGAGAAGAGCAGCCTGCCGTCGTCGACGGCCGCGATCGCCCCGTCATGGCCTTCCTTGAGGGAAAGAATCAGCATGATGGTCCGTTTCTCGGTGGGTTCCGCGTCCGACGGTTCGGGGCGGGCTCAGGGTCCGGGCGGCCCGGGTGCTGCGGGCGGCGCCGAGAGGGCCTCCACGGCGAGCCGGTGCAACCGCGGGTTGGCGGACAGGGCGCCGGTGCCGTTCCGGGGCGAGGTGCCCAGGAGGTCGGTGCAGAGGCCGCCGGCCTCCTCCACGAGAACCTGTACCGCGGCGATGTCCCAGGGGTTGACGACCGGTTCGGCCGCGATGTCGAGCGTTCCCTCGGCGACCATGCAGTGCTGGAGGAAGTCGCCGAAGGCACGGTCCTCCCAGCAGGCTTCGGCCAGGCGCAGATAGGCCGCACGTGAGTGGAAGACGTCCCAGGTCCGGGTGCTGGTGGTGGAGAGGTATGCCTGGTCGAGGCGGGTGCGGCCGGAGACCCCCAGGCGCACGGGGGTGGTGCCGGCCGGTCCCCGGCGCAGCCAGGCGCCCCGGTCCGCCGCCGCCCACCAGCGGCTGTGCAGGGCGGGGGCGCTGATCACGCCGACGGTGGGGCGATCGTCCTCCAGCAGGGCGATCAACGTGGCCCAGACCGGTACGCCGCGCAGGAAGTTCTTGGTGCCGTCGATGGGGTCGACCAGCCAGGTGCGCCCGGAGGAGACGGAGCCGCCGGTCTCCTCCCCGGCGAACGCGTCATCGGGGCGGGCGGACCGCAGTTCCGCGCGGACGGCCGTCTCGACGGCGGTGTCCGCGTCGGTCACGGGTGTACGGTCCGGCTTCTCCCGGACCCGCAGGTCGAGGGCGTGGAAGCGGCGGACGGTGAGCCCGTCGGCGAGGTCGCCCAGACGGAGGGCCAGTTCGAGGTCGTCCTCCGGTGGCACGGGCGGCGTCACCGGATCACCTCGTCCGCAGTTCGAGCAGGTGGTACTCCATGACGCCCACTTCCTCGATCCGGCGGACCTTGCGCAGCATGTCGATCCGCAGGCCGGCCTCACCGGCGAGCACGTCGAGCCGTTCACGGTCCCCGAGGTGGGCGGTGCCCAGCAGCAGCCGGCCGCCGTCGGTCAGGTGCTCGTGCGCCCCGGCGAGGTAGCGGGCCTGGCCCCGGTAGCCCGGGTCGAAGACGGCGGTGTGGATGTCGCTGGAGAGGGCGAAGCCGTCCTCCACATAGGTCCAGGGCACGTTCCAGAAGATCGTGTCGAAGCGGTTCAGGGGATCGAGCGCCGTGTACATGTCGCTGTGGAGGACGCGGACCCGGTCGCCCACACCGTGCCGCTCGGCGTTGGCGACGGTATTGGCCACGGCCTTCTCGTTGACGTCCAGTGCGGTGACGGAGGCACAGCCGCTGAGTGCGGCGGTGACGGCGATGACGCCCGTACCGCAGCCGACCTCCAGGAACGAGCCGTCCCGGGGATAGGGCACCACCGAGGCCATCACCTCGGTGGCCGCGCTCAGCGTGCTGGGCCAGACACCCCGGTGCAGGCTCCATTCCCGGCCCAGCAGGGTGAAGGTGTCCGGCAGGTCGTCACCGGCGAGGGCGTGCTGCAGGGCCCTCGCCACGTCCTCCGGCGACTCTTCGACAGTCATGCCCACTCCCTCTTCGGCGGTGCGGTTCCGGTCATCGGGGCAGCTCGGCGGCGTACCGGACCAGCGCTTCGCGGTGACGGCCGATCTTGCGGAACGCCTCGGCGTACTGGTCGATGAGCACCGTGTCGTCGGGCCAGGCGGTGAAGGTCGGCAAGGAGAGCGCGTGCTGCTCGACGTACTCGGCCTGCGAGTCGGCCCCCGGCGTGGTGGCCTTCTTCGGGACTCCGGGGAAGAGAGGGTTCTCGGTGCGGGCGTAGAGCGGCAGGGTGGACAGCCGGGGGCCGGAGGGGGCGCCGACCTCCATGCCCTCGGCGCGCAGCGCCCGGATGAGCACCGAACGTGGAACGCCACCCAGCGCCTGGGGCCGGTAGAGCGGCTTGTAGCCGTACCAGGCGCCCATGTCGACGTGGTCGGCGACATGGACCTGCTGCAGGTACTCCACGTCGGCGAGCTGCTCGCCGAGGTGCCGCAGGCACCGGTGCCGGGCCTCCTTGCGTGCGGGGAAGGCGGCGAGGGCATGCCGGGCGACGATGGCGTTGAACGGTGACATGCGCAGCTTGAGTCCGAAGCCCGTGACCCAGTGGGCCCGCAGGTCCTCGTCGAGGACGGAGTCCCGGGAGCGGTCCCGGTAGTGCCCGAGGAGGGTGGCGCGGTCCTGGATCCCGGGGTCGCTGGTGACGAGGATGCCGCCTTCTCCGGCGTAGACGGCCTTGTTGGCCTGGAGGGAGAAGACGGCGGCGTCGCCGAAGGTGCCGACCGGCCGGCCCTTGTAGCGGCTGCCGTGGGCGTGGGAGCAGTCCTCCAGGACGCGCAGCCCGTGCCGTTCGGCGATCGACAGGATCGCGTCCATGTCGCAGGGGTGGCCCCACTGGTGGACGACGGTGACGACCTTGGTGTGCTCGGTCAGCGCGGACTGGAGCGCCTTGGGGTCCAGGCCGCGGGTGTCGGGGTCGATGTCGGCGAGGACCACGTCACCGCGCAGCGCGAAGACGGGGCTCAGCGCGGCGTGGTAGGTGAGCGCCGGTCCCACGACATCCACCCCCTCGCGTACGCCGAGGGCGAAGTAGGCGGCGAGGAGCGCACTGGTGCCGGAGTTGAAGGTGACCGCGTAGCGGGCGCCGCCGTTCAGGAAGGCGAGGAAGTCGGCTTCGAGCCGGCCGATGGGGCCGCTGTTGCCCTTGATGGAGATGTCGGTGTTCCGCTGTGCGGCCAGCTCGGACAGCTCCGCCTCGTCCGCGGGGGGCGGCCACACCTCGTGGGGCAGTGGCCGCGAGATGGCGGGTGCGCCCCCGAGAAGGGCGAGCCGTTCGTCGGTACTCATGTGCTCTCTTCCTGTCCTTGCGGGGTGGGTCAGGCGCATCGGTCGGTGAGTCCGCTCGTCCCGCCCGATCGGGCCCGGTAGATTCCGTCGATCGTGCGAACGGTGGCGAGTTGACGCAGGAGGTGGTCCCGGCGGTAGTCGCGGTCCTCCAGGCGGTTCAGGTAGTGGATGAACATGGAGCGCGTGATGTCCGTCCTGGATCCTTCCGGGGCGTAGCGTTCCAACTGGGCCCCTCCGACGGCATGCAGGGTGGCCGCCCCGGGGGCGACGGTCAACGCGCCTTCCGAACCGAGCACGCAGAGCTGTTCGGTCTTCGCGAGGCTGTGGCGCGAGATGCGCAGCGAGCCCGCCAGCCCCCTCGACGGGTAGCTGCACAGGAGGGCGACCAGATCCTCCAGTCGGCGATCCCGCGTCTCCTGGTACTGGTGCACGAAGGCCGAGTGCACCCGGGGGGTTTCGGGGAACATCCCGTTGAGCACGTCGACGAGGTGGTAGCCCATGTCGAGGAGCACACCACCCCTCGCCTGCTCCCGGGACGCGCGCCAACCCGTGGTCGGACGAGCCAGGTTGAAGTGGTAGTCGTAGGAGAACCAGTAGGGCCTCCCGATCCGCGCGAGGTTGTCCCGGGCGAACCGGAACACCGGGTCGAAGTTCCGTTGCAGCAGTGTGAAGACGCTGCGGTCGGCCTGCTGCGCGAGATGTATCAGCTGGCGCGCTTCGGGTTCGGTGACCGCGAACGGCTTCTCCTTGATGACGTGCCTGCCGTGCGCCAGCAGCCGCGTACAGACCGGGAAATGCTCGCCGTGCGGCACGGTGACCACTGCGGCGTCGAAGTCGACGGCTTTCAGCGCGTCGTCAAGGCTCCCGTAGTACGGGAATCCCCATTCGTCGGCGAGTGGCACGGCGGGCGGGGCGGAGTCGACGCCGCCGACGATATCGGCACTCTCCTGGACGATCGGCAGGTACTCCTTTCCTTGATGCCCGGCAAATCCGATCATCAGGACTCGTGGTCGCGGACGGATGTTCTTCAGCCTGTCGCCGGGCATGCAGAATATTCCCCTCGCAGAACACCGCTCGACGATGACGTGGGAAGTCGGGAAAGAGTTGTGCGGCCCGGATCGGACTTGTGCGTCCGCAGACGGTTCAGAGAGCCGTGCGGCTCCCCGAAGGGTCGGGGCGCCAAGCGTGTGCCGCGGTCACGACGTCCTTGATGAAGGTGCTGCCGCTGCGCAGTGTGTTCTCGTCGAGCAGCGTGACGTCCTCGGCGGCCAGCCAGGCGAACTCGGTGTGCTTGTCCGGTTCGAGTGCGGGCGAGGAGAGGTCCCCGTCCACCTCGACGAGGTAGTCCGACTCGATGTGCCGGATGCCGTCCCCCGTCCACTCCGTGTGTGCGACCCGGGCGAGAACGCGGCGCAACCGCCACCCCGTCTCTTCCGAGATCTCCCTGCGGAGCGCTTCCAGGAGGGATTCCCCCGGTTCGACGGCTCCACCGACCACGTCCCAGCAGCCGGGGAAGAGGGAGCGGTCGGCCGAGCGGCGTTGGACGAAGATCCGGCCGGCCGGATCACGGATCAGCGCGCCCACCACCGGTCGGGGCCGGGCTGCCCCGGTCATGAGGGTCCCCCGTCGCGCTCGGACGGGCACGGGGGTTCGGAATCGGCATTCCCGTACGAACGGCCGAGCGGGCGGGGGGGCGAGCGGTCCGAACGGCGGGGTCGGGGCGGGACGAAGCGGTCTGGATTCGAACTGGAGAATGAACGACCTGAAGCTTGCTTCTCCACTCCGCGAGGTTAGCCGAATCCCGGAGAACAAGTGCGAGGGCGAACTTCTTCAGGGCGCCTTGAGTTCCACTTGACACGGCGAACGGTCGCGTGCTGAGGGATTGCCTCCCGGTGTGTGCCGCGGCCCCGCCCCGGCGGAATCGCCGGGGCGGGGCCTTGTCCGCGCACGGTCCGGTATCGGCCCGGTCCGGCTGCTCCATGGCGACGGGGCTCCGGCAGCGGATTCTTGAGCGATTCTTTCCTGCCGCCGCTGACGGATCGTGACGGAACTCTATTGGCCGGATCGGCCGCCCTTCGCGTCCCGGCGACGCCCTCCTCCGGCCCCGCCGACCCGGCCGGCGCCTCCGTTCACCGGCGGCGCGCGACCACGAAGGCGTAGCCGATCTCCGCGAGGGCACCGAACCGGGGAAGGGAACGGGCGAAGTCGAAGAACTCGTAGTGCGGGTCGTCCGCGGAGGGGGTGACATCCGCGAAGGCATCGGCGAACGCCTGGTAGGTGGGCCGGACGTGCTCCCCGATGTCCTGGAACTCCAGAACCTCCAGACCGGCGCGGTCGAGGGCCGTGCGGAGCTCCGCCGGCTCGGGGAGCGCGGGGGACCCGAACGCCCGGCAGGTCCGGCGGACCGTCTCCGCGGCCTCACCGGTCACCGGCGACCGGAGCAGCACGTCGGTGACGACCAGCGTGCTGCCGGGCCGCAGGGTCCGGGCGATCTCGGTGAGGGCGGCGGTCCGGTCGGGAATGTGCATCATGGACTCGATCGCCCAGGCACCGTCGAAGGACGCGGACTCGAAAGGCAGTGCGCAGGCGTCCGCGTACCGGAAGTCCACCCGGTCGGCGAGCCCGGCGGCATCCGCCCGGGTCCGTGCGAGGGCGATGTCCTCGGCGCTGACCGAGATTCCTGACACCTGGCCACCGGTGGCCCGGGCGATGCGCAGCGCGGGCCGTCCCGTTCCGCAGCCGACATCCAGCAGACTGCGGCCGGGTGCGGCGCCCAGCCGCCCCGCCACGAGGTCGGTGAGCCGGTCGGTGGCCTGGTCGAGCGACCGTCCGTCCGCCGGGCTGTCCCAGTAGCCGACGTGAATGTTCCCGTCGACGGACGCGCCGTCCACGATCTCGGGGTGCTCGTCACGGAGCGGGTCAGGGTCGGGTGAGGACGGGACGCCGTGCTGCGCGGACGGGTTGTCGGTCATCGCGATCTCCCGGGTGCGAGGGGTGAGTCGGCGGGTGACGAGGGCCGGCGGCGTTCGCCGGGAGCGGGCAAAGTGTTCCCGGACGAACGCGACGCCGTTCCGTTCTTCCTGAAGGACTTCCCGTGCGACCGGTGGTGGGAACCGCTTCTCGGTGACCGGCTACCGCAGGGCGGTGATGGCGGTGATGGCGGTGGCGAGGTGGCCGTCGTGGACGTGCCAGTGGCCGTCCAGGGTGGGGAGCGGGGAGGGGGCGAGGAGGGCGGCGGTGAAGGTGCCGTCCGGGCGGAGGGTGAGGTCGGCCTCGGAGAAGTCGAGGACGGTGTGGGTGAGCGGGAACCAGGTGTTGCCGCCCGTGAGGACGAAGCCGAGCGGGCGGCCCCGGCCGTCGCACGCCAGGTGGAGCTTGGTGCTCAGTCCGCCACGGGATCGACCGAGGGCGTGATCACCCGCTTCGTCCCGATCGGTTGCCCCTTCTTGCCGCCGGTGGCGTGCTGGTGGGCCCGCACGATCGTGGAGTCGACCGACACCAGCCAGTCGATGTCCCCGGCCGCGTCCTTCTCCGCCTGGATCGCCCGCAGCATCCGCGAGAACGTCCCGTCCAGCGCCCACCTGCGGAAACGGGTGTACAGGGTCTGCCACGAGCCGTACCGCTCCGGCACATCGCGCCAGGCCGAGCCGGTCCGCAGCTTCCACACGATCCCGTTCAGCACCACCCGGTCGTCACTGCGCGGCCGACCTGCAGATCCTGACCTCGGCAGGAACCGCGACAACACATCCCACTCGGCATCCGAAAGCTCATGACGTCGCACCACAACCGACATGATCTCTCATCACTTGATCAGATTTGAAGACGGACCCTAGCATCGCCACATGATCGACGACGGCACCGACTGGAAGTCCGACCGCATCGGCAGCGCGCTGCGGGGTGAGAACCCGACCGTGATCCGGCGCCTGGACGCCGGGTTCGCGGTGATCGGGGACGTGCAGTTCCTGCCCGGCTACGCGATCCTGCTCACGGACGAGCCCGGCGTCGAGCGGCTCTCCGACCTGCCGAGGGCGCGCCGGATCGCGTACCTGGAGGACCTCGACCGGCTCGGCGAGGCCGTGGAGCGGGCGTGCCGGGCGGCCGACCCGGCGTTCCGGCGGGTCAACCTGGAGATCCTCGGCAACACCGACCCGATGCTGCACGCGCACGTGTGGCCGCGCTTCGGATGGGAGCCCGAGGACCTCGTCCGGGTGCCCGTCTGGCGCTACCCGGCGGACCGGTGGCGTGACGACCGGTACGCGCTCGGCCCGGCGCATGACCCGATCCGGGCGGCGATCGGGGCCGAGCTGGATGCGCTCAGGTGAATGCCGGTGGTGCAGACCACTCGTTCTCGTGAATCCGCTGACCAGGGTGCGGACGCCGTGCCAACTCCGCTCTAACCTGCGGAACATGGACATCGTGATCCCGCTCTTCGACGATTTCGAGCCGCTCGACGCGGTCGGCCCGTACCAGGTGCTCGGGTATCTCCCGGGCGCCGTCGTGCGGTTCGTCTCGACGAGCGGGACCGGCCGGGTGGTCGACACCCTGGGCGGGCTGAGACTGGACGTTCCCGCCCGGTACGAGGAGGTCGAGTCGTGCGACGTCCTCCTCGTGCCGGGCGGGAACGGGGCGCGTCCGCTGCTGGACGACGCCGGGTTCACCGACTGGATCCGCCGGGTGCACGCGACCACCCGGTTCACCACCTCGGTCTGCACCGGTGCGCTGCTGCTCGGGGCGGCCGGACTGCTCAAGGGGCTGGTGGCGACCACCCACTGGGCGGCCGCGGGCGAGCTGGCGGCGTACGGTGCGACGTACACGCCGGAACGGGTGGTCCGCCGCGAGCGGATCGTCACGGCGGCCGGGGTCTCCTCCGGCATCGACATGGCGCTCCGGCTCGTGGCGCTGCTCGCCGACGAGACCACCGCCCGGGCGATCCAGCTCCACGCCGAGTACGACCCCCAGCCCCCGTTCGACTCCGGTTCGCCGGCGAAGGCGTCGCCCGCGGTGCTGGAGCGGATCCGCGAGATCGGCTAGGCCGGGGCGGGCGGGCAGGCGGGCATGGCGGGCAGGCGGGCCTCCGGGCGGGGCCGAGGTGTCACCCCCGGAGGAAGGACTCCAGGGAGGCCGCCAGCGCGACCGGCGTCTCGTGCATCGGGTAGTGGCCGCTGTTGGGGAGCTCCTCCAACTCGGCGTTGGGGTAGTGGGTCAGGAAGGTGCCGCGCATCACCTCGGCGGTCAGCGCGAGGTCGTGCGCTCCCACGATCACCTTGACCGGCACGGGATTCCCGTCGATCCGTTCCACCAGGTCGGCGGTGGCCCAGTCGCGCACGTAGCCGCCGAACGCCTCGCGGGTGGACAGTGACAGCGAGCGGTTCACCATCAGGTCGAGCCAGACCCGGCCGGCCCGCCGCCCGGTCACCAGGTCGATGATGGCGAACCGCTTCTCGCGGTCCTCCGCCGCCCCGTAGAACAGCTTCTCGGCCGCCGCGTCCATCGGGTACACGCTCGCGGGGACGGGCGCCAGGCCCACCAACTTCCGCACCCGCCCGGGTGCCTGGGCCAGCACCTGTTGCACCGCCTTGCCACCCATGGAGTGCCCGACGAGCGAGAAGCTCTCCCAGCCGAGCTGGTCGGCCAGCGCGAGCGCGTCGTCCGCGATCTCGGCGAGCGTGTACGCACCCGTCACGTTCCGGCGCTCGCCGTAGCCCCGGTAGTCGAGGAAGGCGTAGGTGAAGGCGGAGCCGTCCAGGTAGTCCAGGAACGGGCCCCAGCCGGCGCTGGTGCCGAACCAGTCGTGCAGCACCAGGACCTTGTGGGCGCCGGTGCCGATCAGGCGGTGAGGGATCGTCATATCCGTTGTTCTGCCCGCAAATCCGGGCCGCCGAACTACCGGCCGGTAGGCGGATCCGCCACCGCCGGGCGGCCCGCCGGGCACCGGATCAGAGCGTGCGCCGGTACGCCGCGCCGGGCCGGCCGTCGACGACCTCCTCGCCCACCGCCGTGAAGCCGGTGCGGGCGAGTACGGCCCGCGAGGGCGCGTTGTCGAGGGTGGTCACGGCGGTGAGCGCGGTGAGCCCGTACGCCGTGGCGGCGAGCCGGCACGCCTCCTCGACCGCCGCCCGGGCCACGCCCCGGCCGCTCGCGCTCTCGGCGACCCGGTAGCCGAGTTCGGCGCTGCCGCCGGCCGCGTCCACCAGGTTCACCCGGCCGAGCAGCGTGCCCCCGGCGTCCAGGACGACGTGGAAGTGGCAGGCGCCGGTGGCCTGTTCGGCGAGCAGCGCGGCGTGGCGGCCGGCGAACCCGTCCGGGGTGAAGTAGCCGTCCCCGCGGTCGGGCACCGAACGCGCGAAGTACGCCCGGTTCTCGCGTTCGAAGGCGAGGAGGGCGTCCGCGTGCGCGGCGGCGAGCCGTTCCAGCCGCACGGCCGGGCCGGGGGAGCCGGGCGCACCGGGGGTGCCCGGCGTTCCGGGCCGGGGCGCCTCCGGATGGACCGAACCGTCTTCTGTGGTCATCCGATCATGCTCCGGCCCGGGGCGGGAGCTGTCCAGCAGACGCGGAGGACGGCGGACGGGCGGCGCGGGCCGGTCCGGGACGCCGACGGCCGGAGAATGGCGGACAGTCCGCACCCTCGAAGGAGATTCCCGTGATCGGCCGGCTGCAGTGTCTCGTCCTCGACTGTCCCGACCCGGCCGTGCTGGCCCGCTTCTACGCGGGGCTGCTCGGCGGCGAGGTGGACCGGCCGGATCCGCGCTGGTCGCTGGACGAGGCGTGGTCCACCCTGCACACCCCCGGCGGACCGGTGCTCTGCTTCCAGGGGGTCGCCGACCACCGTCCGCCGCGCTGGCCGGACCCCGCCCACCCCCAGCAGGCCCACCTGGACATCGACGTCGACGACCCGGCCGCCGCCGAAGCCGCCGTCCTCGCCCTCGGCGGCACCCTCCTCCGGGACGCCGGGGGGTGGCGCGTCTACGCCGATCCCGCCGGCCACCCGCTGTGCCTCCTGCCCGTCCGCCGCTGACCCCGTCCGCGGCTGACCCCGTCCGCGGCCGGATCGGGCCGCCGCCGGCCCTGCGCACCCCCGGACCGGACCGGCCGGGCGCCCCCCGGCCGGTGTGCCGGAGAGCGCCCCTCGGCGGTTCCGTTCAGGCGATGCGGCGGATGCGGCGGACGGCCAGGACGAGGAGCAGGGCGGTGAGGGCGAGGAAGAGGCCCGTCTCGATGCCCTGGAAGGTCCAGAAGCGGTCGGCCGGCTGGTACTCCTGCCAGTTGGTGTAGGGCGCGGGCCCGAAGCCCTGCTGGGCGAAGTGGGCCACGCACCCGGCGGAGTCGCCGGAGCCGTCGGTGTCGCAGCCGACCCGGGCGTCCGGGAGGACGAGTTCCCCGACGCCGTTGCGGACGCCCTCCTGGTAGACCCAGGAACCGGTGAAGCGGTTGCCCGTGAGCGGGCTGTCGATCGCGTAGCTGAGCGTCTTCGTCGGCAGGAAGTGCGGGCGGGCGAGGGTCTCGACCAGCACCCGGACGGCGACGAAGGCGGCGAGCGAGATGCCCATCGCGGGCAGCACCTTGCGGCTCAGGGTGCCGACCAGGATGCCGAGCGCCACCGCGAACAGCGTGTAGCCGATCGGCGCCGCGCCCTGGACGTCGAAGAAGAGGTAGCCGAGCCGGCCCGCACCGTTGGCGGCCAGCGGGGCCAGCCACCAGGCGACGCCCAGCGAGTAGACCACCGACAGGACGAGGGCGACGGCGCCGACCAGGCCGAACTTGGTGAGGATCCAGCGGCGGCGGCTGATGCCCTGGGTCCAGACCAGCCGGTGGGTGCCGTTCTCCACCTCCCGGGCGACCAGCGGGGAGCCGAAGAAGAGGCCCACCAGGACCGGCAGCAGGACGAAGAGGATGGCGAGGAAGAGCATCGCGCCGTACTGGTTCTCGAAGCGCTGGCTGAGCGACTCGCAGCCGCCGCCGGAGACGAGTTGGGTGCCGCCCAGCTTGCGCAGGCACGCCCCGAGTCCGGAGTCCTCGAAGGTGGACCGCATGCCGAGGCCGGTGGGGATCAGGGCGGCGGCCAGGACGGCGAGGGCGATCGCCGTCCAGAGCGCCTGCTTGCGGTGTTGACGCCAGGTCAGCCAGATCATGCGGCCACCTCCGGGAGGGCGGCGGTGCCGGTGCTGCGGGTGTCCGCGGCGCCCAGGTAGGCGAGGACGAGGTCCTCCAGGGTGACGTCGTGCACGGCCCACCGGTCGGTGTCGACCGGGCCGTCGGTGCGGACCAGCAGGGTGGACTGCCGTTCGGTGTGGCTGGCCCGGATCATCGCCGCCACTCCGGGCACCGCGGCGCCGTCGGCGACCCGCGGGCCGACCAGCCGGCAGTGGGTGGCGAGCAGGTCGTCCACCGCGCCGGAGAGCTGGACGTGGGCGGTCTGCAGGACGATCAGGTGGTCGCAGACCCGTTCGAGGTCGGCGAGCAGGTGGGAGGAGAGCAGCACGGTGGTGCCGTACTCGCCGACCGCACCCATCAGGGCCTGCATGAACTCGTGCCGGGCCAGCGGGTCGAGGGCGGCCACCGGCTCGTCCAGGAGCAGCAGCCGGGGCTTCTTGGCCAGCGCCAGGGCGAGCGCGACCTGGGCGCGCTGGCCGCCGGACAGCTTGCCGACCGGCTTGTCGGCCGGAATGCCGAGCCGGGTGAGCCGCTCACGGGCGATCTCCGAGTCCCAGCGGCGGTTGAGCCGGCTGCCCATGGTGATCAGCTCGGTGGCGGTGAAGTCCGGGTAGAGCGGGGTGTCCTGGGCGACGAACCCCAGGTCGGCCAGGGCGTCGATGTTGTCCCGCGGGTCCTGGCCGAAGACGCGGACCTGTCCGGCGTCGGGCTGCAGCAGGCCGACGGCGAGGTGGAGCAGGGTGGACTTGCCGGCGCCGTTGGGCCCGACCAGGGCGGCGATCCGCCCGGCGGGGAGCTGTAGCGAGCAGCCCCGGAGTGCCCAGGTCTGGCCGTAGCGCTTGCCCAACCCGTCTGTCTGCAAAGCGACTTCCGTCATGTGTTCCCCCAAGGATGCGGTCTGGCGGGATGTCGTACGGGCTAGCCGGTGTGCCGGCTGCCGTGCCGGCCGTCGCCCGGTGGCGTCCGGTCGAACGTGGCCCGCGTGGTGGTGTCGATCAGCGCGGTGATGTCCTCGCGGGTGAGTCCGGCCTCGTGCGCCTTGCGCAGCCAGGTCACCAGCTCGTCGCGCAGTTCCGCCTGGTTGGCCAGCGAAGGTCCGGCCAGGGTGCGGACCAGGAACGTCCCCACCCCGGGCCGGCCCTCGGCGAGCCCCTCCAACTCCAGCTCCCGGTAGGCCTTGAGCACGGTGTTGGGGTTGATCGCCAGGGACTGCGCCACATCGCGCACCTTGGGCAGCCGGTCCCCCGGCTGCGCCAGTCCGACGCGCAGCGCCTGCTTCACCTGAAGCACCAGCTGCATGTACGTGGCCACCCGCGAGCGGCCGTCGAGCACGAACTCGATCACCAGTTGTTCTCCTGTCCTACGACAGTAAGACAGGATAGGCGTGCGTCAGTCAAGTGGTGGGAGGGAAAGCTGAATTGCCGCCGGTCAGCGGGGTCTGACGAGGAGTCCGCCGGTCAGCTCGGCGCGTCCGGGCCCGCGGGTCCGGCCGCCCGTACGGCCGGCCGCCGGAGCCGCGGGGCGGTCAGTGCAGGGACAGCGCGTCGCCCACGGCGAGCCGGCCGGGGGCGGCGACCCCGGCGAGCGCGTCCAGCCGGGCCTCGTGGGCCTGGGCGATGGCCTTGAGGATCTCGGGGGCGTGCGGCAGCCCGGGCTGGGCGGCGGTGGTCATCGCGCAGCGCTCGCTGGACCGGACGAAGGAGAGCCGCGCGCCGGAGCGGGAGCCGGTCCGGCCCTCGCGGCCGAACCACGTGTCCTCGACGAACGGCGGGGTGCCGGGCGGGGTGCGCACCAGGACGTTGGGCCGGAAGCGGCGGACGTCGACGACGGCGGACGGCGCGGCCTCGGCCACCCAGTCGAGGGTGGCGGTGGTGAGCACGCTGACCGGGAGCTGGTCGAAGTGCGAGACGGCGTCCTCGCGGGCGAGTTCGACGTCGTCGCGCTGGAGGTAGGCGCGCAGGAAGGCGGTCGGGTCGGCGACCGGACCGCCCAGCGGGTCGAACAGCTCGGGGCCGTCCAGACGGTGGCCGAGCCGGGAGGAGAGCCGGAGCAGGCCGTCCATCCGCCGGAACCGGCGGGTGTTCTTGCCGGAGCCGAGCTTGCCGTTGCCGTCGCGCACGGCGTAGAGGCGGTCGCCCGCGAGCCCGCGGTCGTCCACCTCGACGGAGTCGAGCCGCTCGCCGCCGGTGGACTTCACGGGGTAGCGCCAGAGCTGCTCGATCACTCCGATGATCTCTGCCATGGCCGGACAGCGTACCGGCGTACGCCGGGGATGGTCTAGACCAAGTGCCCTTCGGGCCAAGCGGTTCGGCAGATCGGGTCGGTCGCTCCCGGCAGGTCCGGGCTGAGCCGGGGCGGTCCGCGGGTCACCCCAGCCGGGCCACCGCCCGGACCGGCGCCCCGTCGGCTGCCACCAGCCGGATCGGGAAGAGCGAGATCTCGACCGGGAGCCCGGCCCGCTGCGCCTCCAGCAGCGCCCGCAGATCGGTCAGGTTCTCGGCGATGACCCCGCCGCCGGGCGCGCCGAGCAGGATCCGGTGCGCGGCCAGGGTGGGCTCGTCGGCGGCCGGCTGGTCGTGCTCGTCGGTGAGGTCGGCGAGCAGCGCGGCCACCGCCGGGTCGCCGGGCCCCGGGTCGGGCGTGGGGTCGACGCTGAGCGCGTCCACGCCGACCGTCCGCACCCCGGCGGCGACGATCGCCTCCGCCGCGCCGGCGGACAGGCTGGGGTGGGCGAGATAGGTGTCGGTGCCCCAGTGCCGGGCCCACCCGGTGGCCAGCAGCAGGACAGTGCCCTCGCCGGCGTGCTCCAGCGCGGGCGCGAGCTGCTCGGCGGTCACCTCCGAGCGCGGCTCCAGGCCGCGCAGGTCGGCGACGACCGCGGGGCCGGTGAACCGCTCCAGCGGCAGGCCGTCCAGGGTGGGCCAGGTGACGTCCACGTGGTAGGGCGCGTCCACATGGGTGCCGGACTGCGAGCCGAGGTGCAGGGCCAGCACGTTCACCCCGGCGGTCGCGGTGGTGAGCGCGGGTTCCAGGACGACGGCCGGGTCGCCGGGGTAGACCGGCATCGCGGTGGTCACCTGATGGGTGAGGTCGACGAGGGTCGCTGCCATGGCACCCATCCTCCCAGGAGGGCGCCGGGGCCGGGTGGGCCGCGTGAGGATAGAAAGTAAGCACTATGGAAAAGCCGAACCAGCCAGTCCGTCAGCCCTGGGTCGTGGGAGTGTCCGGCGCGTCCGGCACGCCCTACGCCGCTTCCGTGATCCGCGCGCTGCTCGCCGCCGGCGAGGCCGTGGACCTCGTGGTGAGCCGCGCCGCGCGGCTCACCATCCTCGACGAGACCGGCATCTCCTTCCGCGACGCGCACTGGCGCACCGACCTCGCCGCCTGGCTGGCCCTCCCGGAGGACGGCCTGGACGACGTCCGGTACTGGCCCGCCGGGGACTTCGCGGCCGGCCCGTCCAGCGGCTCGTACCCGGCCAAGGGCATGCTGGTCGTCCCCGCGACCACCGGTGCGGTGGCCGGCATCGCGCTCGGCCTGAGCAAGGACCTGCTCCAGCGGGTCGCCAGCGTCACCCTCAAGGAGCGCCGCCCCCTGGTGGTCTGCGTCCGCGAGGCACCACTCAACGGGGTGACGCTGAAGCACCTGGTGGAGCTGGACGCGCAGGGCGCCGTCGTGCTCCCCGCCTCGCCCGGCTTCTACGCCGGCGGCTCCACCGTCCGTGAGCTGGTCGACTTCGTGGCCGGGCGGGTGCTGGACGCCGTCGGCGTGCCGCACGCGCTGTACCGGCGCTGGGAGGGCGAGTTGGGCGCGGCCGCCCGGGAGGGCGACCGGCCGGCCTGACGACATGGGTCCGTCGGCCCGAGGGGGAGTGGGGAGCCGGCAGTCGGGAGAGTATGTTCTCTGCGATATCCGGGTTGGTCCGAGCATGGCACCTTTGAATCCGGATAATGATCTGTGGGTCTGGTGAGGTTCGGAAGGACGCGGACGGTATATGGACACGGTGGACAGACAGCTCATCCAGGCGCTCCGGGAGAACGGCCGTGCGTCCTACGCCGAGCTGGGCCGACTGGTCGGCCTCTCCGGCCCGAGCGTCACGGACCGCATCAACCGGCTGGAACAGGCCGGCGTGATCACCGGCTACCGCGCGACGGTCAACCCGGCCTCGCTCGGTTTCGGTGTCACGGCCCTGATCGGACTCCAACTCACCGACGCGGCCGACCACGAGGACGTCGCGTTCCGGCTGAAGGACCTCGGCGAGGTCGAGGACTGCTGGTTCATCGCCGGTGACGACTCGTACATGCTCAAGGTCCGGGTGCCGGACGTCGAGGGCCTGGAGTCGGCGGTGAAGCGGATCTCCGGGACGAAGGGTGTGGCCCGTACCCGTACGACCGTCGTACTCTCCACCAAATGGGAGAGCCGGGTGAGCGAGCTGCCGCTCGCCGAAGGGGAGTGACGGCGATGGCACTGGTCGGTCTGGAGGAGCTGCACGCGGCCCGGGAGCGGATCGCGGGGGTCGCGGTGCGCACCCCGCTGGTCCCCGCCCCCTGGGCGAACGACGGCGAGCGGCGGCTCTGGCTCAAGCCGGAGAACCTCCAGCCGACCGGGGCCTTCAAGACCCGCGGCGCGTACAACCGGCTCGCCGCGCTGAGCGGGGCCGAGCGCGCCCGCGGGGTGGTCGCCCAGTCCAGCGGCAACCACGCGCAGGCGGTGGCGTACGCGGCGGAGCTGCTCGGCATCAAGGCCGTGATCGTGATGCCGGACACCTCGCCGGCGGTCAAGGTCGAGGGCACCAGGTCGTTCGGCGCCGAGGTGCTGCTGGTGTCGCCGGAGGAGCGGGACACGGTGCCCGGCGAGCTGGCCGAGCGGCACGGCTACGTCTGGGTGCCGCCGTACGACGACCCGTTCATCATCGCGGGCCAGGGCACCGTGGGCCTGGAGATCGCCGAGGACGCCCCGGCGGAGCTGGACACCGTCCTCGTCCCCGTCAGCGGCGGCGGGCTGATCTCCGGCACGGCGGCCGCGCTCAAGCTGACCCGTCCGGGCGTGCGGGTGATCGGTGTCGAGCCCGAGCTGGCCGCCGACGCCCGGGAGAGCCTGCGGACCGGCGAGCGGGTGGCCTGGCCGGTCGCCGACACCTACCGGACCATCGCCGACGGGCTGCGCACCCCCTCGGTGGGCGAGCTGCCCTTCCAGCACCTCACCGCCTACGTGGACGACATCGTCACCGTCACCGAGGACGAGATCCGCGCGACGGTGGCGCTGCTGGCCCGGCGCGGCCGGCTGGTCGCCGAGCCGTCCGGCGCGGTCGCCCCGGCGGCGTACTTCCACCGGGCGGCCGAGACCGGCGGACGGCACACGGCCGCCGTGGTGAGCGGCGGGAACATCGAACCGGCGTTGCTCGCGGAGCTGCTCGCGGACTGAGCGCCACAGGGGCGTACGCTCGTTCCGGCAAGGAATCGAAGTCGGAGGAGGCGGGGCACCGCATGGACGCAGGGCTCAAGCGCGAGCTGGAGGCGAAGGTCTACGCGGGTGAGCGGCTGACCCGCGAGGACGGGATCGCGCTCTACGAGAGCGACGACCTGGCCTGGCTGGGCGGCCTGGCCCACCACGTGCGGACGCGGAAGAACGGCGACGTCGTCCACTTCAACGTCAACCGCCACCTCAACATGACCAACGTGTGCAGCGCGTCCTGCGCCTACTGCTCGTTCCAGCGCAAGCCGGGCGAGAAGGACGCGTACACGATGCGCATCGAGGAGGCCGTCCGCCTCGCCAAGGCGATGGAGGTGGACTCCCTCACCGAGCTGCACATCGTCAACGGTCTCCACCCGACCCTCCCGTGGCGCTACTACCCGCGTTCGCTGCGGGAGCTGAAGGCGGCGCTGCCGAACGTCTCGCTGAAGGCCTTCACCGCCACCGAGATCCACTGGTTCGAGCGGATCAGCGGCCTGCCCGCCGACGAGATCCTGGACGAGCTGATCGACGCCGGCCTGGAGTCGCTCACCGGCGGCGGCGCGGAGATCTTCGACTGGGAGGTCCGCCAGCACATCGTCGACCACGACACCCACTGGGAGGACTGGTCGCGGATCCACCGCCTCGCCCACAGCAAGGGCCTCAAGACGCCGGCCACCATGCTGTACGGCCACATCGAGGAGCCCCGCCACCGGGTCGACCACGTGCTGCGGCTGCGCGAGCTGCAGGACGAGACCGGCGGCTTCCAGGTCTTCATCCCGCTGCGCTACCAGCACGACTTCCACGACTCCAAGGACGGCGTCGTGCGCAACAAGCTGATGGCCCGTACCGAGATGGCCACCGGCGCCGAGGCGCTGAAGACCTTCGCGGTCTCCCGGCTGCTCTTCGACAACGTCCCGCACGTCAAGGTCTTCTGGGTGATGCACGGCGTCACCACCGCCCAGCTGGCGCTCAGCCACGGTGCGGACGACATGGACGGCTCGGTGGTCGAGTACAAGATCACCCACGACGCGGACAACTTCGGCACCCCGAACAAGCTCGGCCGGGACGACCTGCTGGGCCTGATCCGCGACGCCGGTTTCCGGCCGGTGGAGCGCAACACCCGCTACGAGGTCATCCGCGAGTACGACGGTCCCGACCTCGGTCGTCGCGAGACCCCGCAGGCGATGCGCCTCTGACCCCGCGGCCCCGCAGGGGGCCTCCGCGACCGGCGGTTCCCGCCGTCGCCACCCCGTCGCGATCCCGTCGCCCGGGCCGCCCGCCGGCCCGGGCGACGGCTTCTTCACGGGCTCGACACAGACCCCGGGTTTCCCAACGGGGCCTCGGTTTGGCAGGATCGGCCGCATGTCCGGTTCCCATCGCTCCACCGCGTACCCGTCGTACGAGCCGGTGTACGAGGTGCCGCAGCAGCCGTACGGCGGTCACCAGCAGCCGTTCCCGCAGCAGTACGAGGCACCGCACGCGGGCCCGTACGGGGACCAGGACGTTCCGGGCGGCGTGCCGTCCGGGTACCGCAGCCTCGCCGAGCACGACGTCTACGACCAGCCGTTCCAGGCGTCTCCGGCGGAGCCGGAGGACCTGGCGGCCGGACCGGAGCCGTCGGCCCGGCCCCGGTCGGCGCCCGCTCCCGCCGCGGCCCCCGCCGGGTCCCGGGCGGCCGCCCGGGGTCACCGCCGCAAGCCCAAGAAGAAGCGCACCGGCCGGGCCGTCACCGCCGGCACCGCCCTGCTGCTCGCCGCCGCCGCGGGCTGGTACACGGTCGGCCAGGACGCCGCGAGGACGGGCGTGACCAGCGCCGACGGCCCCGCCCCGGACGCCGTCGCCGCCCCGGACCGCTCCACCGCCCAGGCGGTGACCGACCAGGCCTCCCCGACCGCCGCCCCCGCCGCCCCGGCCGCCGACGCACGGCACACCGAGGAGCCCGCCGCCGACCGCAGCGAGGCCCGCCCGGACGGCTCGGTGGCCGCCATACCCGGCCTCGGCCCCGGCTTCGCCGCCCGGATACCCGTCGAGACCACCCAGGTCGTCTTCGCCTCCGGCGAGGGCAAGGACACCAACAAGGCCGTGGTCACGCTCTGGACCCGCACCGCCGAGGGCCGCTGGCTGGCCGGCGAGACCTGGCAGGGCCACAACGCGTTCAAGGGCTGGACCACCGATCACAACGAGGGCGACCTGCGCAGCCCCATCGGCGTCTTCTCGCTCACCGACGCCGGCGGCCGCAAGGCCGACCCGGGCAGCAAGCTCCCGTACGACAAGGACGCCAACTTCGTGGTCTCCGGCCGGGGCTTCGCCGGCGAGCAGCTCGCCGGTTCCTTCGACTACGTGGTCGCGATCGACTACAACCGGGTGCCCGGCAACTCCCCGCTCGACCCGCGCCGCCCCAACGGCTCGACCAAGGGCGGCGGCATCTGGATCCACGTCGACCACGGGGGCCCGACGCACGGCTGCATCTCCGTCCCGGAGGAGAAGATGGCGCAGCTGATCCGGACCCTGGACCCGGCCGCCCGCCCGGTGATCGTGATGGGTGACGCCGCCTCGCTGGCCGTCTGAGCACGCCGTCCGGGGCCCGGCCGGCCCCGCCGGTGTCCCGCGGCGGCCCGGGCACGCCCCAGTCGCCGCAACGGTCCTTGTCGGTCTCCTACAGCATCCCGGCACGGATCCTGTAGCCGGTCACGCCCGACTGACCAGCGGGTAACCGGGTTGAGTGGGCAGTATGACCGGTTCGCGCATCGTGGCACTCGGCCACTACCAGCCCCCCAAGGTCCTCACCAACGACGACCTGGCGAAGCTGGTCGCCACCGACGACGAGTGGATCCGCAGTCGGGTGGGCATCCGGACGCGCCACATCGCCGAGGGCGAGACCGTGGTCGACCTGGCCACCGAGGCGGCGCAGAAGGCGCTGGCCAACAGCGGGCGGTCGGCGGCCGACGTCGACCTGGTCGTGGTCGCCACCTGCACCGCGGTGGAGCGCAGTCCCAACACGGCCGCCGCCGTCGCCGCCCGCCTCGGCGTGCGCGCGCCCGCCGCCTACGACATCAACACGGTCTGCTCGGGCTTCTCGTACGCGCTGGCCACCGCCGACCACGCGATCCGGGCCGGCGCGGCGCGGCTGGCGCTGGTGATCGGCGCGGAGCGGATGTCGGACACCATCGACTGGACCGACCGGTCCACCTGCGTGATCTTCGGCGACGGCGCCGGCGCGGCGCTGGTCGAGGCCCAGGAGGAGGGTGCCGAGCCGGGCATCGGCCCGGTGGTCTGGGGCTCGGAGCCTGAGCGGGGCGACGCCGTGGTGATCACCGGCTGGGATCCGGTGATCAGCCAGCAGGGCCAGTCGGTGTTCCGCTGGGCCACCACCCAGATCGCCCCGCTGGCCCGGGAGGCCTGCGCGAAGGCCGGGGTCGACCCGTCCGAGCTGAAGGGCTTCGTGCCGCACCAGGCCAACCTGAGGATCATCGACGCGATCGCGTCCCGGCTGGGCATCACCGACGCGGTGGTCGCCCGGGACGTGGTGGACTCGGGCAACACCTCGGCCGCGTCCATCCCGCTGGCCTTCTCCAAGCTGGTCGAGCGCGGCGAGCTGGCGCCGGGCGACCCGGTGCTGCTGTTCGGCTTCGGCGGCGGCCTCGCGTACGCGGGCCAGGTGGTCCGCTGCCCCTGAGCGGGCGGGAGCGGCCCGGAGCGGGCACCGAGAGCCCCTGGACCGGCCCGAGGCCGTCCGGGGGCTCCGTCGTGTCCCCGGGGCTCACCGAGGGCCTGCCGGGGCCTGTGGGGCCTTACTGGGGCCCACCGGGGGCCCGGTGGGGCCGGCCGGGGCCCGCGGTGGCCCGGTGAGGGCCCGGGCCCCGGTCGGGCCCGGGAACACGTATGCCGGTGGGGGGGGGCCCCCCGCGGGGGGGGCGCCCCCCCCCCCGGGCGTGGGGCCGGGGGGCCCCCCCGCGCGCCACCCCCCAGGACCGCGCGCCCCCGCCGGGAGAC
>NZ_JBEXNT010000039.1:0-64426 GCF_040611255.1 Kitasatospora sp. NPDC002965
CCCGCGTGCGCGGCCCCGTACGGGGGTCCCCGACCAAATCCCCCCGGTGAACCCCCGGCGCCTCGCCCCCCGCCCCGGGTTTACCCGGGGCCCGGGCTGCCGTCGCGCCGCCACGGGCGTGCGGGCAGACCGGTGCGGGGCATCGCCGACACTGCGGTCGGGTCGGGTGCGGCGGTCCCGTTCGCGCCCGGCCGGTGCGCGCGGAGGCCGCGCCGGAAGGCCGACGGCCCTGACGGCTCGTCTGTCGGTGGCTGCGTCTAGGGTGCTGGCGACGATGGCGAGTCCGGGTCCTGTCCCACGTACCTCGCCGCGAGGATCTGGAGACCGGTGTGCGTTCTTTCGTGGTGGCGGATGTTCCCGAGACGGACGACGCGGAGGCGTGGCTCGCCTACGCGGACGTGCTGACCGCGGCCGGCGACCCGCGGGGAGCGGCGATCCGTCTGGAGCACGCGTGCGACGCCGAGGGTGGGGACCGGGCCCGGCTCGCCGGGCTCTACGCGGAGGTGGAACGGCAGCTCGGTCTCGACGGGCTGCGCACGGACGGCTCCTGGCGGTTCACCTGGAGGCGGGGCTTCCTCGACGAGGCGCGGTTCGCCCTGGCCGAGGACACCGGGGCGGGGCGTCGGGCGCTGGTCGAGGGGCTGTTGGCGGACCACCCGTGGGCCGCGGCCGTCGATCTCACCGACCCCGAGCGCTGGGAGGGGGCGCTGATCGACGCGGTGCTGTCCCACCCCCTGGCCCACCGGCTGCGCGTGCTGGAGCTGCGCCTGACCGACTACCACCACTCCGCCGAGCACTCCGTCCGCTCGCTCGCCGGCGCTCCGCGCCCCCGGCTGGAGCACCTGTCCTTCGGATACGGGTTCGAGTTCCTCTACGAGGACGGCAGGACGTCGACGGGCGGCCGGATCGATCCCATGGACTACCACGGCGACGGGCTCGTGCGGACGGCTCCGTGGGATTCGCTGCCCGCCCTGCGCACCCTCGAACTCCAGGGGGCGTTCCTCTTCGGCTCGATCCTCCACGACGGCCTGACGCGCCTTCGCGTCCGTGGTCCCGCGACCGGCGACGGGGCCTACTTCGACCTCGGGTCGACGCGGGGTGTGGAGTCGCTGGTGGTGGAGGCCGAGTGCGACGTCTTCGGAGGGTGCTGTCCTGTCGAGCAGCTCGACGAGCTGACCACGGCGGGGTTCCCGGCGCTGAAGCACCTCGACCTGGGCGGGTCGGAGTTCGACGCGACCTCGTTCGAGCTGTTCTCGGCGCTCGCCGAATCGCCGATCCTCCCTCAGCTGGAGAGCCTCACCCTTCCCGACCTGCGGATCGGGCGGTCGGACTGCGAGGGCGAGCCGCTGGCCGTCCTGGCCCGGTGGGCACCGAGCTTCGCCCATCTCGCTCTGGGGGTGCGGGGCACGGTCGACGTCGAGGGGGCCGACGGGTCGGAGGTCGGCCGGCTCTTCCCCGGAATCGGCGCCGGTTCGCTCGCGATCGGCACCTCTGTGGAGCGAGAGGGCGACTGACGTCCGGCCGGGTCGGCTGTCCGGCTCCCGTAGTCGACCACCGACCACCGACCACCGACCATCCGACTCCGGTTCCCGGGTCGGGAATGGCTGCGCCTCTCTCGACCGAATCGAGCGGCCGACCGATGCCTGTCGGCCCCGTGTTCGAGGAAAGAGCCTCGTAGGTAACCCTTTCGTGTGAACTCGCGCAGTCGGCCGCATGCGGAAACGATTCGGCTGGACAGGCCCTCTGTAGCCCCTCCGCATCTGCCGACGAGCGCGGTGCCGTGTGCCACTGGTCCGCCGCCCGTTCGGCCCGACGCGTCATCACCCCCTCGCACGGAGAACTACGAAGGGAACATCGCATGCGCAGCATATGTGCCCGTACGACGTTGGCGGTCGCCGGCGCGACCGTGGCCCTGGCCACGGTGCTGACCGGTACCTCGCCCGCTCAGGCCGATTCCGGCAGCAGCGCGGCCGTCGCGCGGCCCCGGGACAAGATCGCCTGTCCCCGTGGGTTCGTGTGCATCTACCCGGACATCGACTTCGTCGGCCAGCCGTACGTCAAACGCGCCGTCGACGGGAGTGTCCGGCACCTGCCGGACTACATCCGAGGGGCGGGGAGCTCGGTGATCAACAACAGCGGCCGGACCGCACGGGTCTACCAGAAGGACAACTACTTCGGGCGGCACGTGTGCGTGGGGAGCGAGGGCGGCTCGATCCACGACCTGCGCTCGTACCAGCTCAACGACGTCACGCACTCACTGAGGATCAACAACACTCCCTGCGGCGCCTGATACCTCTCGTCGACGCGCACGTCGGGCATGATCACCGTGCCGTCGCCCACCTCGGCCCGCACATCGCGCAGCGCCGTGTTCAGCACGCCGTCCGGGTCGAGGCCCGGGTCCCCTCCGCGTCGTACTCGACCGGAGTCCCGAGAATCGTCACGCCGCCGACGCCCGCTTCCGTGGCTTCGACGACCGCCTTGCGCAGCGAGTCACGGGTGTGGTGGACCACGCTGGGCATCGAGGTGATGGGGATCGGCTCGACGGCGCCTTCCCTGACGGACATCGGCAGCACCAGCTGACGCGGTTCCAGGCTGCCCTGCGGCGACCGGTCGCCGCAGGGCAGGGGTTCGCCGAAGCCCTCGCGGGCGCTGTTCCGGAAACACCGACGTCCTCCGCGATGCCGTACGCACGCGATGACAGGTCCTTCCGGACCGTTGGTTGGCGTAGATACCCTTCGGGTTGTCAGGAGGCCGTGCTTTCAGGTCCGGAACCCGCCACAGTCACTCGATCGAGAGTCCGGTTCGACCACCAACCCTCATGATCGGAACGACAACCGCCACTTGGGGAGGTCGAAGGCTCCGAGCGCGTCTACCGCCTGGGCTCATGACCGGACATGAGGGAGTGAATCTGTGCGGACCGAGTTGGAACCCGAGACCGAGACCGAGACCGAGACCGAGACCGAGACCGAGACCGAGAGCACCGAGACCACCGACAAGCGCTCCTTGCGGTACGCGCTGTTGATCGCGCTGGCGAACGGGATCGGCTACATGCCGTTCGCGCTGACCATCCCGGTCCTGCCCGGCTACGTCACGGGTCGGTTGCACGGTGGTCCGGCGGAGGTCGGCGCGGTCATCAGCGGGTACGCGCTGACCGCGTTGCTGTCCCGCCCGGTGTCGGGCGCGCTGATGAACCGCCTCGGCACCCGGGCCCTGACCATCGGCGGAACGGTGCTGACCACGCTCGCCACCGTCTGCTACCCGCTCGCCGGATCGATCTCCGAGCTGATCGGCCTGCGGATGCTGGTGGGCGTCGGCATGGGCGTGATGCTGGCCGCGGCCGGGGTCTGGCCGGTGCAACTGGTCGCCAGGGACCGGCAGAGCTGGGCGCTGGGGCTGGGCGGCACCGTCAACTACGTGGCCATCGGCCTGGGCGCTCCGCTGGGTAGCCTGATCGATCACCTGGTGGGCCCGGCGGCCGCGTTCGTGATCGCCGGGCTGATCGCCCTGCTCGTCATCCCGATCGCCCTGTGCGTCCCCGAGGTGCGCTTCCCGCCGAAGACGGAGCGGACCGGCACCGACAAGGGCCGGGCCCTGCTCGGCACCGCGCTGCCCGGCGTCGCGCTGATCTTCACCGCGTTCGGCTTCGCGGCCGTCTCCAGCTTCGCGGTCGCGAAGTTCGACGACCTCGGCATCGCCGGGGGAGCGGCGGTGGTCACCGCGTACTCCCTGACCGTGGTGCTGTTGCGGGTGGCGGGCACCTGGATCCGCTGGGAGGCCACACGACCGGTGGCACTGGCCGGCCTGTTCCTCGTCGAGGCTCTGGGGATCGCGCTCCTCGGGGTGGCGGACGGCCTTGCCGTGGGGGTGATCGGCGGTGTCCTCATCGGTGTGGGCATGTGGCAGATCTACCCGGTGCTGGGGCTGTTCGTGGTGCGCTCGGTCAGTGAACGCCAGCGCGCCACGGCGCTGTCCACCTTCGGGGCCTGCTTCACCGCGGGCCTCGCCGCCGGGAGCGGCGCCCTCGGGCTGGTGGCCCGGGCCGCCGGGTACCAGACGATGTTCCTCGTCTGCGCGGCCTGTGTCGGTCTGGGACTGCTGGTGGCAGTGGCCGCGGCCCGCGTCGCCCGGATCGACTGACGGCCTCCCGACGACGGGGTGTCCTCGGCGCGTGGTGAGTGCCTGTGAAGGAAGCCTGCACGTCAAGTTCGGCTCGGATGGGCGGCTCTACCCTGGCCTGGTGATGGGAGAGACGGGTGTACAGCGGTGTCTTCAGTGCGGTGACCGGCTCGTGGTCGGGGCGCGGGTCGAGCGAGGTTCTGCTCGGGGCGGTGCAGGTCGGCGCACTGGCGGGGTGTGCGGCGCTCGCGGGCGCGGGTAGCGGCGATCCAGGAGGGCCGGCGGGCGGTGTGTCCGGTGTGCGGGGTGTCGTGGACGGTGGGGGTGGAGCGCACCCTGTCCTGGATGATCCGGGCCCGCCGCAACGTGCGGGACTACGAGCGCCTGCCCGAACACAGCGAGGCCCACCTCAACCGGGCGGCGGTCACGCTGATGACCGGTCGGCTCGCGCGCCGCCAAGCCGGGGCCGCCATGGCCCTGCCCGCGGCAGCGGCCGCCTGAGGTGCCCGGCGTGGCCGCTCGGCGTCCGGTCAGATGCCGGTCTTGGCGGTGATCCAGGCCCGGTAGGCGCCGACGTTGGTGTACACGGAGGGGTAGGCGCCGCTGCAGGTGCTGACGCCCCAGCTGACGATGCCGATCAGCCGGCCGTTCTGGGCGAGCGGGCCGCCGCTGTCGCCCATGCAGGCGGAGATGCCGGAGCCCTTGTCGTAGGTGCAGACGTGGGTGAGGTTGATGTTCTGTCCGTACCAGCGCAGTTGGCACTCGCCCAGGGTCAGGGTGGTGACGGTGGCCTGCTGGAGGGTGTTCGATCCGTCGCCGCTGCCGCTGAGCTGTCCCCAGCCGGTGAGTGTCGCGGGGCCGCCGAGGAGGTCGGGCA
This sequence comes from Kitasatospora sp. NPDC002965, assembly GCF_040611255.1. NCBI lineage: Bacteria > Bacillati > Actinomycetota > Actinomycetes > Kitasatosporales > Streptomycetaceae > Kitasatospora > Kitasatospora sp. NPDC002965. The sequence goes on from NZ_JBEXNT010000039.1 coordinate 4,994, forward strand.
GCAGGGGCAGGGCGATCGGCTGGATCTGTGGGGTGTAGGTGATCGCGGTGGCGAGCTTCAGTACGGCGATGTCGTTCGGCTTGCCGGCGGCGTTGCCGTTGTAGTTCTCGTGCAGGCGGTACTCCTGCGCCGGGTAGAGGGTGCCGGTGGGGAGGATGGTGTTCGACCCGGCCGCCACCCGGATTTGGCTGGCGGCCCGGCCTTCCAGGCAGTGGGCGGCGGTCAGCACCCACTGCTGGCCGATGACCGACCCGCCGCAGATGTGGTACCAGCCTCCGGATGCCTGGTAATGCAGCGAGACCTGGTACGGGTAGGCGCCCGCCGGTGCGTCCGTCCCGCCGACCACCGCGGCAACCGGACCCGCCGGGCCGCCGACTGCGGCCGCCGGTCCCGCCGCGCCCACGAGCAGGCCGGCCGCCGCCAGCATCACCCCCAGCACCGCCGCCAGTGCCCGCCTGTACCGGCTCCGCCCTCGCGTCATGGCCCCGCCCCTCACCTTGTCCCGCACCCCGGGCGGGTGCGGCTTCTGGGGAGCCTCCCGGTCGCGGGCACACTCCCGCAAGCGTCGAACCGGCCGTTCCCGACCATCGGGAACGGCCGGTCCGCGGCCGGTGGTGCCGGTGGTGTGCCGGGTCAGGCGCCGATGCCGATGCCCATGTGGAAGATCCCCGGGACGGAGGTCCCGAAGGTCAGCAGCGCGGTGGAGCCGAGCAGGGCGAGCGCGGTGGCCACTGTCACGGCGCGGCGGGCAGTGTTCACGAGGGGGGTCCTTCCGGTGGCGCGGACGGTGGGGTGGTCAGAGCGGGGTGATGAGGGGGCCGAGGGCGTTGATCAGGCCGATGATCGCCTGGGTCAGGGGCACGGGACGCTCCTGCACGTTGCGGTTGCGGTTGCGGTTGCGGTTGCGGTTGCGGGATCGGGGTCGGGCGCGGTCGGGCGGGCGCAGTGGCAGGCCGGCCGTGCCGGGTGTTGCTGTTCGAGGTGGCGCAGGCGGAGGGAGAGTTCCTGGACGGCGGCGATCAGGACGCCGTTGGCGTCGACGACGTCGATGGTGGTCTCTCGGCGGCCGTAGCCGAAGGCGGCCCGCCAGTCCTGGGCCATCGGGCCGATGTGCAGGGTGTCGGGATCCCAGTCGTAGCGCCACTCACTGACGGGCAGCTCGTCCAGGAGGGCGAGGATCTGCGCGCGGGTGAGGGGCTGCTCCCGTTCGGTCCGGGGCGGCCGGGGCGCGAGGAACGTCGAGGCCATCCCCCGGAGCAGGGCGGTGAAGCGCACGGATCCTCCGGTCCGTCGTGGTGGGCGGGTCAGGAGATCGGCTTGATGTCGTGCTTCACGTCACGGTTGCTCGTGATCAGGGGGATGACGATGGGTTCGAGGGCGGTGACGATCTTCAGGACGTCGGCCAGCCAGTTCACGGGAACTCCACGGTGCGCGAAGGGATAGCGGTCGCCGGTCATTCCATCAGCCCGGACCGCCCGTGCGCGGGGGAAGATCGAAAGTGACCGCGCCTGCCGCATTCGATCACGCCCGCGAGGGTGCGCGGCCCTGACCCGGCCTGCCGGACCGTCACCGCGAAGGCGCCGGACCCTGGGCCCTTCATCGAGCCTTGTCCGTTTAGCTACTTTTGGGAGACCTTCATAGATTTTCCTTATCTATGGGATTATTTGTCCGCCCGTCCTCGTTCGGGCACCTTTCCCCCCTGCCCCTGAGGAGTTGCCCCGTGTCCGCACAGCCGCCCCCCGCCCCGGCCGGGCGCACGCTCACCTGGCCCTGGTTCCTGGCCGTGGTCGTCGTCTACCTCGCGATCCTCCAGGGCCTCGGCTCGCTGATCGGCGTCGACCGGGGCAGCGGCGACAGTCAGTTCCCCACCACCGAGTCCGTGGTCCGCAACGGCGTGATCCCCATCGGCCTGTCGGTCCTGTTCGGCGCCGGCGTGGTGACCTGGCTCGGCTGGTGGGGCGGCGTCCTGAACTACCGCGTGCCGGTGCGGCGCTGGGTCCGCTTCGTCCCCGTCTCGATGCTGGTGGTCGCCGTCCTGGCGGTGAACTACCCCAACCTCGCCGACCAGCCAGCCTCTCTGGTGCTCGCCCTGGTCGCCATGACCGCGCTGGTGGGCATCGGCGAGGAACTGATGTTCCGCGGCATCGGCGTCCAGGTCTTCAAGCGCGCCGGCCTCAGCGAGGGCAACGTCGCCCTGTGGTCCTCGGTTGTCTTCGGCGTCGTCCACGTCAGCAACGCCTTCGGTGAAGGCGCCCAGGCCATCCTCCAGGCCGTCATCGTCTCCACCTCCGGCTACTTCTTCTACCTCTGCCTGCGCGTCGGCGGAGTGCTCCTGCTGCCGATGCTGGTCCATGGCCTGTGGGACTTCAGCCTCGTCTCCAACGCGGTCGGCACCGACCCCAAGACCTCCCCCGGGATGATCCTGCCGATCGTCCTCCAGGTCGTCCTGATCGTCCTGGTGATCGTCAAGCGCCGCACCATCGAACCACCGGTCCACACCGGGGCCGGCACCCCGCCCGCCCACCGCACCGTCGGGCACTGACGCAGCCAATCCACCAGCGATGCCTCCGCCCACCCGGGCGGGGGCATCTTCCGTTCGCACGGGGCAAGCCGGACAATGTCGCCCCGCCCGCAGGGCCACATTGCCATGATGATCTTGAAGGCGGCTTGCGTGGCTCGTCACCCCCTGCCAACTCAAGACCCCCGACCGCGTCAACCACCGACCTTGTCCCGTCTCATTCGATCTTGCTCATGAGCAAGGCCGTGACCTGCGCGGATGCAACGGCATGTGAGAGGGGTTCAGGTGGAAGTCTCAGATGCCGTTGCCTCTCAGATGCACTTCGCGGCGGGTATCTCAGTTGACGTTGTCGGTTGCTGCGACTCTCGGTGTTTTGTCGGGTGCTGGACTGGTTCCGGCTCGGAAAATCGTTCGCCAACCCGGGGTCTGTGGGCCGAGACTGATGAGCCCATCACAGCGGACGGAAGAGCGGCCAGCACTGACGTACAACCGAGACACCTTGCCCTTCCCCGAGAACCTCGTGCCCCGAGCCCCTGATCCGGGCATGCACCACTGGGAGGGTCTCGACCCGGACCGTCACCCGTTCACCTGGGACGACGACGAGGAAGCCTTTCTTTGCGCGCTGGTGCGCGAGTGGGTGCCACCCGTGCTCTCCGGCATGAGGGGTCACTGGGAGGGCGAGTACTGGTGTGCAAGCCAGGTGGACGCGATCATCCGGGAGCGGTACGGGAACTGGGCTCAGGGATGGAACTGGTGCTACCGGTACGGCGGGCCCATTGGCAGCTGGGTCACCGGGGCAACCTCGGTGACGACCCCTGATGAGACTGCGGCAAGCGTCGTGGCCGCGCTGTTGGAGTGGCGGGAGTGGTTGGAGAGGATGGCTCAGCGCTTCGCGGAGCTGGCGCCGCCACCAGAAGCCTCTCCCGAGGATCGCAGCTGGCATCTGGAGCGGGCCTGCGTCCGGCTCGTGACACTCGCGCTGGACTCGGGAGCGGAAGGCGGTTGGCACGGGCAGGCCGCGCGGGTCCTGCGCTGGTTCCTCACCACCACCGGCATGGGGCAGGCCGAGGCTGAGCAAGCGGTGGAGAGCGCGATCGGCGGCCGGTTCAAGAGCTGGGTCGCCCCTGGACGGACGCTGATCGAATCTGTCGGCGAGGACCTCGCCACCGGCCTGACCGGCCATGCCCCCTATCGGGACCACCGTGAGCGGGCGGCCCTGGAGGATCTCCATGACCGCTATTGACAGTCTTTCGACCTGGCTGCGCGTGCGCCGCGAGACCGACTGGCAGCAAGCACCCGCCCTGCGGCGGGGGTTGACTGCGCGCGATGGGTTCCGGGCGTGGTGTGAAGGGCCAGTCCGCCAGCGCGACGCTGTCCGCGCCGAGCGCCTGCTCGCCGCCCACACTCTGGCCTGCGCCGATGCCGCACGCCGCGCCCCGCTGGACTTCGCCCTCCTGGCCAGCTGGCAGCGCGAGGTCCTCGGCGGGGTGGAGGCGCCATTCCGTGCGGCGGACGCCTATGCGAAGGCCGGCCGCGAGCGCTATGGCCTGACCTCACGGACCCAGGCTGACTTCGCCGCCTGCCTGCACGAGGCGACCGACCAGGGTCTCCCGCTAGCGGCCCGCGCGGCCCGCGTGTACCTCGACGTGGCGTTCTTCCATCCTTTCACCGACGGCAATGCCCGCTCGGCCCTGCTGGCCTTGGTCCACGTCCTGGCCCGCGAGGACATAGTCCTTTCGGAGGTCGGCCCTCTCCAAACAATCCGCTACGCGGACGACCCGGCGGGCGTCGCTGACCTGGCCACTCTCATCGGCGTGCTCAACCGCCGCCGATGCTGAAGTCTTCAGGGTGAGGATGCTGTAGGTGTCGGACCCCTCAGTAGTCGTCGTGGAGCGCCGTTCGCTGGCGGTAGGCGGCTTGCCGACAGCGGGCTGAGCAGTAGCGAGCGTCTTGACGTCGGTCGTTGCCGCTCGTCCAGGTGACGCCGCATGCCGGGCACTCCACCTTTTGCATGGAGGACGAGGGATTGCTGAGTGCGCGCTGGTGCTGTTCGAGCCTCCAGTTGCGTGATCTGCATGCGGTTGAGCAGAACCGCGTCCTCGAATTTCGGGCCTTCAGTTCGTTGCCGCAGTTGGCGCAACGGCTCCGGTCGTCCGAGGTGAGCATGGTGGCCCGGCGGGGAAGTTCGTTCGGCCTCTTTGAGCCGTTCGCCCGGGGCTCGTCCGGCTTCGGCCACGGGTGGTCGGGCAGGGTGCGGTAGTAGCGTTCCTCCTCGATCCAGCGGACGAGTGGGTCGGCGGCTCCGGCGCCTTCGTAGCGGTAGCCGAGGGCGACTCGGTCACGGACTTCCTTGATGAACCGGCGGAAGTCTCCGGTGTTGCCTGTGAAGGGCAGGCTCCGGAGCGTTGGCGAGGCCAGGAGGCCGGCAAGGGCGACGATATTGGGGTAGCCGCTGGCGATCAGCCGGGGGTCGTCGCGGTAGTGGGAACATCCGGGGGCGCTGAGGGCTTGTGCCCTGCGGTCGCGGCGGTGGTGGAACCTGCGGCCGTTCCACCAGTTTGAGCACCAGTCGCTCGCCTCGCGCATGGCGATCTCCACGGTCTGCCAACCGTGTTGACGGACCAGGCGGTGGTGGTCGTGTTGTGCCTGGCTGATCTCGGGAAGCGGACGGATGTCGATCTGCTGGCCGTGGGTGTCAGTCCAGCGGCCGTGGCGGAGGCAGAGCCGGGTGCTTTGGGTGATCCAACACCGGGCTTCGGTGAAGACGCCCTTGCTGGCCAGACAGAGTGTGCAGGCAGCCTGGAGCCGCCAGCCGCAGTCGAGCGGCTGGCATGCCGCGGGCAGATGTTGAGCGAGATCCGGGGTTCGCAAGTCGGGCAGGGCTTTCAGAAGCCGGTCGCGAGGATGGCCGGACAAGCTGCTGATGGCGTCCAGCAGGGGCAGCGGAGCGGGGTGGATTCGATGCTGGCCGTTGATGTGTTCGTGGAGTTCAAGGTGGGTGATTCGATTCGCCAGGACGAGCCGGTTGACGTAGGAGCCCCAGCTTTCGTGGTGCAACGGGGCGACGGTGTGCGGGAGCCGCCGCAGGTGCGGCGACGGCAGGTTCCGGATCATGCCGCGTCTTCGGCCTCGTCGCCGGCGGGGCCGGGGCTGTCGGACTAGGTGTTGTGGTCGACCGGGACGGAGTCCAGCAGGCGGCGAGTGATCCGTTCGCTGCCGTCGGCGATCGCGCTGATAGCGCCCGCGCGGACGAGATGGGACAGGCTGCTGATGCTGCCGCCGGTGCGGGTGTGGAGATACTTCGCCGGCCGGACCAGGCTGCCGGGCTCGTGATGGTGCAGCCGCAGGGAGCCCTCCATCGCCGCGATCTTTCGCGTACTCGCATTTCGTGGGCCCGACCGAGTTGCTTGATGGCGGTGGATTTGCCCGTTACCCAGAGCCCGGAGACGATCAGCCCACGGCGGGCACTGATCTCCCGCCGGTTCACCAAGGTCAGCAGCCGGCCCTGGTGAAGGACCTCGCGGATGGTCGGGGTCTCCACGATGATCAGCTCGGAGTGGTAGTTCACCCGGCCTTCGTCGTACTTGTCACGGGCCCGCGGAGGCAGGTCCTTCCACTCGTCCTCGGACAGCAGGAGGAATGCGATCGGGTCCTCGTCCACGAAACGGCGCCAGCCCTCCAGCGTCGTTGTGGGCATCCGCCGGTCCTCCGGCAGCCCGAACTCGTAGGGTTTCACCACCATTTCTTGGCCTCCCTGCGTGCATCGAAAACTCTGAGCGGGACAACGTCGGCGATGGCCTCGTCGTCGGCCTCCTCGGCTGCGGGCTGCGGCAGTGCGGCAGGCCGGGGAGGACGTTCGGGTCTGGGGCAGGCGGGTTCGCCGCTGGTGGCCTGGGTGCGGGCGGCGACCTTAGAACTGCGGCCCCCGCCGCGGCGGCGTCGGGCGGGCTTGTCCTCGTCTGGCCCCGCGCCCGCGCGTTCCAACAGGTCGTCGACCGCATCCGCGATCGCGTCCTCGGTGGTCGGCTGCCCTTGCGCGCGCAAGTCCCGGGCGGCGTGGTCCCAGGCCAGCTCGCCGAACGGTGTGGCTGTCCGCGACAGGAGTCGCCAGGGGACGGTGATCCAGCGGCCCTCGTGGTGATCGCGGAGCCAGACGAGCCGGATGTCGTAGGGGTCGTGGCGGACTTCCCAGCGGTTCTTGTGCTCGGCGATCCCGGACTTCTGCCGCCGAAGGGCGACCAGTTCGTCGCAGTCGTAGATGCGGTGGCGGATCTTGATGCCGTAGGAGTTGACGGCCTGCCAGCGCGTCGGCAGCAGTTCCAGGTAGTCCTCGGCGCTCAGCGGCAGCGGCAGGTAGCCGCCCGTCTCCACCAAGGTCGCGTACTTCTCGTTCGGGGTGAACGCCCGCCCCGGGGCGAGCGGGTCGCGCAGCGAGTCGTGCGGCCGGTTCTGCCACAAGGTGATCCATTCCTGCAGCAGTTCCTGGAGCTGGTGCAGAGACCACAGAGGCTCGTCCTCCACCTTCCGTCCGCGGTGCTCGGCCGAGCGGCCGGTGTAGCCGGTGAGGAACTGGGCGAACAGGGAGGCGGCCGAGCCAAGTGTTCGCTCGATGTGGGGCTTGTGGGTCGGGGTGCGGGGCGGGGCGTGGATCACCTCGGTGCCGAACGCATTGCAGGCGGCGTGGAAGTTCTTCGACAAGAACGCTTTGCCGCCGTCGACCACGATGGCCTCCGGGATGATCAGCGGGACCGCGGCCGCGTGCCGCAGCCGCTCGTCGACCGACAGCAGCCGCTGATAGGGCAGCGCCGAGTACTCCATCCGCAGGGCCTGCGGCCAGCCGGGCCGCATCGGCGCCGGCGTCACCGCGCGGGCCAGCAGCAGTGCGGCGTCCACCGACTTCGTGGTCGGCCGCAGCACTGCGGCGGCGATGGTCCGCGTCGCGATGTCGACCAAGCCGGTCAGCTCGACACGGTCCACCTCGCCGTTGTCGAGCCGCACCAGCACGTCGAACGGGGTTGAGTCGATCTCCATGAGTTCGCCCGGCCGGCAGGCCCGTCACCTGTGGATCGAAGTCCAGCAGCATCGCGTGGTGCCGCTCCAACTGCGACTCGCACGACACCTGACCGCCCGTCGTGGCCGCCCAGTAGTCCCGCGTCACCGACCCCTGCCCCGGGTAGGACTTGACCGGCCGAACCGGCCGCAGCTTCTCGAAGCCCAACGTCCAGCACGCCGCGAGCGATTCGCGACGACGTACCAGTCCCTCATCGAGTACGCGACGTCGAACTCAGCTGGCTCGGCCACTACGACATCCATCAGCCCACCCACTGCAACGAGACGTATCCGTACTGATCCGAGGAAGCCACAGGCAAGCGGCTGTCAGAGCCCGAAGCGGGCTCAAACCGCTCTTGAGGGGGAACGGAACGTGAGACACCGCAAGATCAACGACAACGTGCACAGAGACAGGGCTGCCTGAGCGGCAACGTCATCTGAGACGCCAGACTTCTCGTCGACTGGAGGCGGCAACGGAGCGTGAGACCAGCTGCGAATCCAACAAGGTCACCTGAGACAACGACAACGCTGCGTGAGACGGGACAACCACCGACCTTCCCTCTCGGTCCGCGGCCCTTGCGCGAAGGGCCGTTCGGTTCTCCGTCACTGTGACGGAGAACCGAACGGCTCCATCCCGTCGAGATCGCTGGCAAGGCCCTGGACAGGCAGTGCGGGTTCAGAAACGGGCACCGGGCGGCAGGCGGACACCCCGCCCCGGGAAGGGGCGTCAGCCGGCCGGCCGGGGGCGCCAGGTGATCGTGGTGATGGAGGCGGTCATGAGGAGCCAGCCGAGCACGGGAACGGCCAGGGTGGCGGCGAGGGGCAGCTGGGACGAGATGAGGGTGAGGCAGCCGAACAACGCCATGGCGGCGACGAAGACGGCCATAGCGATGTAGAAGGGGGTCGCTTGCGCGCCGGTGCGTGACCAGGTCAGTCCGTGGGCGGTGAGTGCCGATCCCAGGGCGGCCAGGAGGGCGATCTCGAGGGAGATCAGCCAGGGCGTGCCCGCGTTCTGGGCGCGGTGCCCCTCGTAGGAGACCTCGGCGACCCGCCCTCGGAAGACCGTCAGGTCCACGTCCGCGCCGGCCTTCGTGGCGTTGTAGAAGGCCGAGTCGACCGTGTAGCTGTGCCTGGGAGCCTCGTCGGGTACGGCCGTCTCGCGCGCCACGGTCAGCGTGTAGATGGTCGAGTCGCCGCTGGTGGCGGCGTACCTGGCCGTCACCCTGCCACTCGCGCGCTGTGCGCAGTCCGTGCCGGGCGTGTGTTCGGCCGTGCCGCAGATTGGGGCATTGCGGTAGGCGCTCGCCGCGTCGTTGGCGTCGACGAACCAGCCGAAGCCGAGAACCGTGGCGGCCAGTCCTGCCAGAAGGAACAGGCCCTGCGTCAGTGCGCGGGCGACCGCTCCCGGGGGCCGGGACCGGGGCCGGGCCGGCGGTTTCGTGTCCCTGATCCGAGCGTTCATCGCAACCCCCATCGATCGCGTCCACGAGCACCTCCCCGATGCCCTTCGGGAATGATTCCAGGGAAGTGCCCGGCCGGGTGAGTAACCCGTCGTCGTTGTAGCGAAGTTGTGGATATTCCGGCCCGACGGGATCGCCCGAACCTTTCCCCGGCCGACTCGTCGGGGACGAAGTGTTGTCCGGTTGGATTCGTTGGAACGGCCTCCTCCCGGTTCGCGCGGACGACATTCCGGGCCTCCTTGAGCTGGGCCGTGCCGTGCCGGGCCGGGGAAGGACGGCGCGCCCTCCGTGGTCGGAAGTGCGGCGGATGGATGCCGCCGGCTGCGTCGGCCGAGCCCGTTCTCACCCCGGAGACGGCCTCCCGGCTTCCGTAACGAGTGGATGTCGGACCAGGACGGAGAAGCAGTGCGGGACTCGGTAACTTGCAACCGGCTCCCGTCGCGCTCGGCACACGCAGGAGGGCCGGTACCTCCCTCAAGACCCTTGCCGTGGACCACGGCATCGGCGAGAGGTCCGCCGTCGCTCCTCCACGCCAGGATGGTTCATGTTCCAGCATCACAGCCACGGCCGTCGGGTCGGCGCGCTCCTGGCCGCCGCGGTGGCGGTGGGAGCCGCGTCCGTCGGCCCCGCCGCCGCTGCGGCGGCCACCACCGTTCCCTTCAGCGACGGGTTCGAGTCCGGCGACACCGGCATGTGGCCCCGCAAGGGGATTGCCGGCAACGGTACGGTGGGCGTCGTGGCGGCGCCCGGCCCTGGCACCGGCAGGGCCGGCCGGTTCACCCTGGCCGACGACGGGAACTCCTTCCGCGCCGAGATCGCCACCAGTCACCTGCCGTACGGCAGTTACCGTTACTCCTTCTCCAACTACCTGCCGAATGACTGGATCCCCTACAGGTACGGGACCTTCGTGTCCCAGTGGCACGGCGGAGCGGCCACCGGGCCGCCGATCGTCCTCATGGTCAGGGCGGACCGGTGGATTCTGTTCGTCACCGTGAGCGGAGCCCAGTACGACCTCGGTCCCGTGCGGCTCGGCCGCTGGAACCGGTGGACGATCGACATCACCTGGTCCACCCCGACCACGCCCGGCTCCGTCCTCGCCAGGCTGGACGGCGCCGAGGTGGGTTCCCACCAGGGGAGAAACAACTTCGAGAAGGAAACCGCCCCGTACCACAAGATCGGCATGTACCGACCGAACTGGCAGGCTTCCAAGGGGCACGTGGGCAGCGGGTTGCCGCCGGTGGTGCTCTACTACGACGACATCTCCATCACCCCGATCCCGCCGGGCACGGGAAACCCGACGGCCGCCGCACCGTCCTCCGCCGCCGTACCGTCCCCCACCTCCCCGGCGCCCGCCGCGCCCGCCGCGCCACCCTCCGGCACGTCCGCGAAAGCCGTGACGCCGCCCCCGCCGGCCCGGCCCTCCGCAGCGGCACCGACGCCCGCGCCGTCGGCGGCGCGGGTTTCCGCCGCCGCTACCGCAGCGGTGGCGCCCTCCTCCGCCCCCGCGGTCATGGAGGACGTACCGATGGAGGCGGACACCGGCACGGACGATGACGCACGCCGTCCGGCGGTGGCGCGCTCCTCCGCCCCCTCGTCGTTCGTCCTCGCCACGGGTGGCGCGCTGCTGGCCGCCGGGCTCGTCCTCACCCACCGCCTCCGCAGGAGCAGCGCCCGGCGCCGGGCTCAGCACGCCCGGACCCTGCCCTGACACAAGGGCCGCCCGTCCGACGGGCAATCCTGCCAGGTGCCGGACCGCAGGCAGCCTGCCTCCCGACCCGACCGGCCGCCCGGCCGGTCCGAGGAAGCGCAGGCCGCTTCCGCCGGCCCATCGAACGCTCGCCGCACCGAGCGAGCCGGTCGACAGAGAAGAGCACGAAATGAGCAGACAGATACCGACCGCCGTGCTGGTCGACGAACTGAAGGCGCTCCGCGACGAGGTCACGGGCGTCTCGGAGAGCCTCATCTCCACGGCGGACGGCCTCCTGGTGGCCGCCGACACGGAGACCGTCCACCCCGAGTCGGCCGCGGCACTGTCGGCGGCCATGCTCGGCCTCGGCCGGCACGCCGCGGCCGAGGCGGGCGTGGGCGGCCTGTGCGACATCGTCACCCGCTGCCACGGTGGCTACGTGGTGGTGATGGCGATCGGCGAGCAGGCCTTGCTGACGGTCATGGGCGACGAGGGCCTCGACCTCGCCACCCTGTACCAGGGCTCGCCCACCACGCTTCGCCGACTGGGCGAGCTGCTCGGGGTGGTCCCCGTGCCCTGAGACGCGGCCCGGGCCGGTGGAGCGTGGCTGTCCGGGGCGGCGGACGCCGCTGCCGGACCACTCGCGCGCGGCACGACGGGGACCCTGACCCGGCAGGCAGGTAGTCGCACGGCACCGCGGATCGGCCAGGACAGCACTGCGGGTGTCCGGTTCGGTTCCGGGCCACCGGGCAGGGAAGGTCAGCGGGCAGGGAAGGTCAGCGGCCGCCCGCGGCGGGGGCGAAGGGCCCGTCGAGTGCTGCCCATTGCAGGAGCAGGATGGTCTTCCCGTCGGCGATGCGTCCGTCGCGGGTCATGGCGAGGGCCTCGGCGAAGGGCAGTTCGAGGACCTCGATGTCCTCGCCGTCCTCCTCGAGTCCGCCGCCGCTCCCGGTCCGGGCGGCCGGGGTGTAGGGGGCGGCGAAGAAGTGGAGGCGTTCGGTGACGGATCCGGGGCTCATGTAGGCGTCGAGGACGTGGGTGAGCGGGCCGAGGGTGACGCCCAGTTCCTCGGCGCTCTCGCGTCGGACGGCGGTGGGCGGGTCGTCCGCGTCGAGCAGTCCTGCGGCGGCTTCGACGAGCATGCCGTCCGGGTGGTCGTTGACGTAGGCGGGGTAGCGGAACTGGCGGGTGAGCAGGACGCGACCGCGTTCGGTGTCGTAGGGCAGGACGACGGCGCCGTTGCCGCGGTCGTAGGTCTCGCGCTGCTGGGTCTCCCAGCGTCCGTCGCGGCGGCGGTAGTCGAAGGTGGTGCGGCGTAGGACGTGCCAGCCCCGGGAGGTGAGCTCGACGTCGCGGACCAGGATGTCGGGGTTGCGGTCCAGACCGTGTCCGGCCCGGTCGAGGCCGGTGCGGCCGCGGTGGTCGGGGGTGTCGATACCCGGGCGGCCGGTCACGCGGTCTCCTGCGGGGTGAGGCGGGGGATCTCGGCCACGTCGTGGTAGATGGGGAGGCCGCGTCGGCGGGCGATGGCGACGTCCTGGTCCGCTCCGGTGGAGTCGCCGGGCAGGCGCAGTACGGCGTCGCAACGGGCGAGGAGGCGCTCGGCCGTGGGGTAGAGGACCTGGTCGGCGAGGGGGTCGGTGGGGCCCGCGCCAGCGGAGTGCAGGACGGGCAGGGCGATCCACTCGCCGATCGCGGGGAGGTGGCCGGCGGCGAAGACGGGCCAGGCGGCGGCTTCGAGGCGGGCGAGGTTGGCGGCCATGGCCTGCGGGTCGCCGTCGGTGCCGGATCGGTAGGGGCCGGCGATGAGGATGAGCATGGGCTTGTCGGTCATGGGCGCTACACTACATGCAGAAACGTGCAAGAACAGGAGAGAATGCGGATGCTGGCTGCTGAACGGCGCGACCACCTGCTCGGTCTGCTCGCCCGCGAGGGCAAGGTCGTCGCCAAGGAGGTCTCCGCCCAACTGGGCATCTCCGAGGACAGCGTGCGGCGCGACCTGCGCGACCTCGCCGCCGAGGGACTCTGTCAGCGGGTCTACGGCGGCGCCCTGCCCGCTTCGCCGGCGGTGGTCGACTACGCCGCCCGGCAGAGCGTGGCCCCGGACGGCAAGCGGAAGGTCGCCGCGGCGGCTGCCGCTCTGGTACGACCGGGCAGCACGCTGATCCTCGACGGCGGCACCACCGCCCTCGCCGTCGCCCACGCGCTCCCGCGTGATCTCGTCTGCACCGTGATCACGCACAGCCCGACGATCGCCGCGGCCCTGCTCGACCACCCGCAGGCGGAGCTCTTCCTGATCGGGGGGCGCGTCTTCAAGCACTCGGCCGTCACCTGCGGCGCCGCCGCGGTCGAGGCCGCGCAGAACGTCTCCGCAGACCTGTGCCTGCTCGGTGTCACCGGTGTGCACCCCGAAGCGGGACTGACCACCGCGGACGCCGATGAGGCCGCGATGAAGCGCGCCCTGGCCGCGCGGGCCGCGGACACCTACATCCTGGCCTCCTCCGAGAAGATCGGCACGGCTTCGCGGTTCCGCGTCCTGCCCTGGAAGAAGGTCAGCGGCCTGATCACCGACGCCGACCCCCACGACACGGTCGTCGAGCAACTCAGAGCGCGCGGAGTGGAGATCCTGGCGGCCGGCTGACGGCCACGACGTTCGACTGCGGTAGCCGTCGGCAGGCGCAGTATGCGGAGCGGGCACGGAGTGGGCCTGCGGCCGGTCGAGTGGGGTGTGGGAGGTGACGCCTCTCCCCGGCGGGTACGGCCCGGCCGCAGGCGCAAAAGGCCTGCGGCCGGCGGCCGGTGAAACGGAGCGCGCACCGAGCCCGCCGCCCGCGCCGGGACCGGTCTTACGCACCGACCCCGACGGGGTTCGGGCAGCGGGCCGCTTCCGGAACCTCAGCCCGCGGTCTCGCTCCGGGCGGGCACCACGGTGTACAGGCCGCGTCCGGGGCGCTGCGCGCGACCGGCCTTGGCGAGGCGTTCCAGCTTGGTGCGGATGGTGTTGATGTTCCCCTGAAGGGTGTCCAGGCCCAGCCGTTCGGTCACCTCGCGGGCTCGCAGGGGCTCCGCGGCCTGGGCCAGCACCGTCAGGACGCTGTCCGCTTCGACCTCCTGGCGCCGCCCGGCCGCCGTGGGCTCGGCCGGTTCGGCGGTTGTCCGGCCGGCGGGCGCCGCCTTCTTGGGCGCTGCGGGCGTGGCCGTGGACGCCCGCTTTGCCGCGGCGGGCCCGGTGTCCTTCGCCACCTTCTTCGCGATCTTCTTCGCGCGGGGGACGGAGGCCTTGGCCTCCTGCACGGGTGCGGCCGCAGCCTTCGGGACGGCCGGCTTCCGGACGGCGGCCTTCCTCGGGGTCCGGGCCGCAGGGATCGGCGGGACCGGCTGGGCCGCGGGGACCGGGGTGGGTTCCGCCTCCGGGGTGTCCGCCGTCGCCGCATTGTCGTGGCCGTCAGCCGCGGCCTCGGCCGGGCCATGGGTCAACTCGTCGGCGAGCGGCTCTCGTTGCCCGCCGAGTGGCGTTCCGGCCAGAAGGCGCAACCCCTCAAGTGCCTTGGTGATGGCCTCCTCTTCCCGCACGGCGGCTGCGATGTCCTCCTCCGCTCGGCGACGCCGTTCCAACACGGCGGGCAGTCGCTCCTCAAGCAGGGCGATCGTCGATCCCACACCGTTTTCCGTAGCGAAGGCGCTCTCGATTCCCACAACACTCCCACCGTCTCAGCCGTCAGTCGTTGCAGTAATCTACGGCTCGCCGCGCCGGTTGTGGGGGGATTGGCCGAATGTCACCCGGCAGGGGCGCCGGGGCGGGGCAGACGAACCCTGCGACGACTCCGCACCTCATCCTGAAACGATCGGTCGCAGGGGGTTCGAATCCCTTCTCCACCACGTCGAACGACGGTGGGCCGCCGGCCGTGCGGCCCACCGTCAGTGCGTTCCTGCGGCTCAGTAGAGGACCACGGAGAGCCGCGCCGGGCCGGTCTCGGTGGTGGTGTCACAGAAGTAGACGACGGCCTGGTGGTTGTTCACGTAGGCCTGGCCGGCCGCGTGGCAGGAGGCGGCGGTCGGGTAGATGCCGATGTAGGTGTAGGTGGCCGCCTGGGCGGTCGGGGCGGCGATGAGGGCGCCGCCGGCCACGATCCCGGCCACGGCCGCGGTGGAGAATGCCTTGCGAAGCGACATGGTGGTCTTCCTCCCATTGGTGAGCGCCGGGGTTCCGTGCCCCTGCGCTTCGCCGAGGAGCCTCCTCCGAATGTGTCGGCGAGGCAATGGTAGAGACCAATTCCGACCGGAAGCAGTGTGGTGTTTCTGTGACGGTGCAGGTCACGGGCTTGCCTGGCGGGCTGACGATCATCTTCCGGACAGTTTTTGCACTGTCCGGAAGATGACAGTCCGCCAGTGACGGCTCTCCGTGGACCACGGTGCACCGGCCGGGGCGGTGACGCCCCGGGGGTGAGGTCGAGGTGTGGGGCGGTTCTCAGGGCTGCCGGCCGGGAGCGGTGTCCTCGTGCGCTCGCTGGTCGCAGCTCAGCGAGAAGGATCCAGCAGCACCGACCCGGCGCAGCCGGCGGAACGGATCGCCACCGCCGCCGGGTCGGTGCTGCTGTGGACACCACCCGGTGTCGCGGGGCGCCGCCGGGGTCTGGAGGGTCCCGCCGGGGTCTGGAGGGCTCCGCCGGGCGGGGCGGCTCAGCGCAGGCCGGCGAAGAGGTCGTTCTCGGGGAGCTCCGCGCCGGTGGTGTCGTGGACGCGGAGGAAGGTCTCGACACCCATCAGCTGGGTGAACTTCTCCTTGCCCATCTTCAGGAAGAAGATGTTCTCGCCCTGGCTGGCGTGCGCGGCCAGCGCGTCGAACTTCTGGCCTCCGAACCCGGTGGTGTCCACCCAGGTGGTGATCTCCTCGTCGGGGAGGCCGATCTCGGGCATCTCCGACTCCTCGGAGCCCGGCTCCTCCCATTCCCCGCCGAGCTCGCGCATGACCTCCCCGAACCGCGCCATCATCGAACGCGGGGCCGTCGTCCAGTACACCTTCGGCGCCGTGCCGGCCAGCTCCAGCGCCCTCGACGTGATGCGGTTGGCCTGGATGTGGTCGGGGTGGCCGTAGAAGCCGTTCTCGTCGTAGGTCACGACCACGTCGGGCCGGTACTTCCGCACCAGGTCGGCGAGGCGGGCGGCCGCCTCGTCCACCGGTGTCGTCCAGAACGAGCCGGGCGCGTCGTTGGCGGCCCAGCCCATCATCCCGGAGTCCCCGTAGTCGAGCATTTCGAGGTGGCTGACCTTGAGGACCTCGCAGCTGGCCTCCAGCTCCTGACGGCGCATCGCGGCGACGGCGGCCGGGTCGTGTCCCGCCTCGCCGGGCTTGACTCCTCCCGGTCCGTCTCCGCAGGCGCCGTCGGTACAGGTGACCAGCACCGTCCGGATGCCCTCGGCCGCGTAGCGGGCGAGCACACCTCCCGTACCGGTGGCTTCGTCGTCGGGGTGGGCGTGCACGGCCATGAGGGTCAAGGGCCGGTCGGTCATGGGGCTCATCCTTCGGTCTGCCGAGTGTTCGGCCTCAGTGTGCGGCACGGGTCTGACAGTGAACGGTTCACCGTGTCCCTGAATCGACTGTTGGAAACGACGGGGGAGCCGAGTCCTATTCCGGTGTGCTCGCGCCACGAGCCGCCGCCGGTGGTTGGTGGGTCGTCACCCACGAGGCACGACGGATCCCGCAGAGCGCCGGCCGGTTTCTGCGTCTTGCGCGCGTGCCCGTGCACGCACGGGCAACACCGCGGGCGCGCCGCTCGGTAGGCTCGGTTTCGGGCTTCCGGGCACCGCGCGGGGGGCGTGAAAGGCGTCCGGCCTCCCCGCCGGTGCCACGCCCCTACCGCTCCGCACATCGACGGGTCGTCGCCGTCGCGGCGGCAGAAGGGAGCGACCGTGCAAAACCACGACACCCACGCCCCGCGTCCGCCACGTCCGGAGGCGGATCGGCTCAGATTCTTCCGGCGGGCCGGGTCGAGCTCGGCCAGGTCGAAGAAGTAGCCGACGTCGAACGCGGCAACGTGATCGCGAAGGCGGTTGATCGTCTCGATCCAGAGGTAGTTCAACGCGGCGTCGAAGAGTCCGACCGAGCCCGCCATGATCATCTTGGCGAGACAGGGGGCCTTCGACCTCGCTTCATCGCTCATCTCTTCGAGAATGACGTCGGGCGTGTTCCTGAGCAGGGTTTCGCGCTGCCGTGCGCTGACGATGATGCTGTCCGTCGGCAGACCCCAGGAGTCCAGCACTGTGAACATGAGGCTTTCGAAGGCCTCCGGTTCCGCTCCCCGCGGCCTGAGCCGCTGCCCGCGAGGCCCACGGGCGCCGGCAGGTTCTGTGGGACTTCCTGAAAGCCTCAGTAGGACACCCGTCCTCGTGGCCGACTACTAGCCTCACGTCCTCGGCGGGCCCGTCAACTCGGGGAGATGCAGCAGCATTTCGGCGGCGCTAGGCGTCCCTGCCGTGCTTTGCTGCTGGGTTTCCCAAGCGCGGTTCGACTGGCCTGTGATTTACGTCGGGCCGCCCCTCCCGAAGGAGGGGCGGCCCGACGCTTCGTGACCGCCCGCGGAGGCCCTGGAGTCAGGGGCGACCGAGGGCGCGGTAGGTCCAGCCGGCGGCCCGCCAGCGGTCGGGGTCGAGGGTGCTGCGGCCGTCGATGACGCGGGGAACGGCGACGCGGGCGGCGACGGCCTTGGGGTCAAGGCGTGCGAACTCGGGCCACTCGGTCAGGTGAAGCAGCAGGTCGGCGTCGCAGACGGCGCCGAGCGGATGGTCGGTGAATTCGAGCTGTGGGTGGGCCTTGCGGGCGTTGTCCAGAGCCTTGGGGTCGAAGACGGTGACGGTCGCGCCGAGTTGGTGCAGTTTCTGCGCGACGGCGAGGGCCGGGGAGTCGCGGATGTCGTCGGTGTCGGGCTTGAAGGCGGCGCCCCAGACGGCGATGTTCTTGCCGTTGATGACGCCGCCGCACTGTTCGCGGGCGAGGTCGATCATGCGCTCGCGGCGACGGTTGTTGATCGCGTCGACCTCGCGCAGGAAGGTCAGGGCCTGGTCGGCTCCGAGTTCGCCGGCGCGGGCCATGAAGCCGCGGATGTCCTTGGGCAGGCAGCCGCCGCCGAACCCGAGTCCGGGCCGCATGCCGCGGCGGCCGATCCGGGCATCGTGGCCGAGGGCCTCGGCCAACAGCTGGACGTCGGCGCCGGAGGTCTCGCAGACCTCGGCCATGGCGTTGATGAAGGAAATCTTGGTGGCGAGGAAGGCGTTCGCGGCGGACTTCACCAGCTCGGCGGTGGCCAGGTCGGTGACGATGACCGGGGTTCCGGACTCGATGATCTTGCCGTAGGCCTGGCGGATCACTGACTCCGCGCGCGTGCCCTGGCCGGTGAAGCCGAGGACGATCCGGTCGGGGTGGAGGGTGTCCTCGACCGCGTAGGACTCGCGCAGGAACTCGGGGTTCCAGCAGACGTCGACCTGGTCACCGGCCGGGGCGAACTCGCGCAGGATGTCGATCACCTGGGGGGCGGTGCCGACCGGGATGGTGCACTTGCCGACGATCACGGCGGGGCCGGTCAGGCGGGGGGCGAGCCGGCGGACGGCCGAGAAGAGGTGGCTGAGGTCGTAGGCCATCTCTCCGGGCTTCTGCGGGGTGCCGACGCCGATGAAGTGCAAGTCGGCGAAGGCGGCGGTCTCCGCGTAGGACGTGGTGAACCGCAGCTGCCCGGTGGCGGTGTGCTTGGCCAGGAGGTCGTCCAGGTCGCGTTCGAAGAACGGGGCCCGGCCGGCGTTGAGGGAGACGACCTTGTCGGGGTCGATGTCCATGCCGAGGACCTGGTGGCCGAGTTCGGCCATGGCTGCGGCGTGGGTCGCGCCGAGGTAGCCGCAGCCGATGACGGTGAGCTTCACGAACGTGTCCTTCCGGAAGGGGTGGGGCCGCCCGGCCGGCGCCCCCGACCCTCTGGAGGGCGGGGCGTCAGGCGGGCCGGGCGGCGAGGTAGCGGTGGATGCCGTGGCGGATGAACGGCGGGACGGTCAGGACGGGCAGGTGCTCGGGGGCGAAGAACTGGAGCTTGACGCCCTCCGTGAGGGGCAGCGCCTGTTCGTCGCCGTCCCAGGAGGCGGCGAAGAAGGTGATGATCTGGCCGGAGCCGACGGTGTCCTTCGTCTCGAAGAGCTCTTCCAGGTCGTCGACGGCCAGGCCCGCCTCTTCGTCGAGTTCGCGGACGATCGCGATGGCCTGGTCCTCGCCGGGGTCGCAGCCGCCGCCCAGCAGGCTCCAGTGGCCGGGCCAGGCGATGCCGGTGATGTCGTCGCGCAGGTGCAGGAGGAGTTCGCCGCGCCGGTTGGTGATGATTGCGACCGCTCCGCGCGGTTCGGCGGCGGACGGCTCGTCGGGGAGAGTCTGGGAGTCCATCCGCTCACCGTAGTGAGCCGACGGGCCGTCATGCCGCTGTCTCCACCGGCTGGTCGTTGAACCAGGCGGCCGCCATCAGCGACTGCATCCGAGTGCGGTCGAACCGCCCGCCGGGCCTCAGGCCGCCGGCCAGCAGCGGCCGCAGCGAGCGCGGCGCCTGGTCCAGGGCGGCACTGATCTGGGCGGTCGCCCAGGGCTCCAGTGGGCCGGTCAGCCAGCTCGGGACCGGGGAGGCGAAACCGAGCTTGTCCCGGCTGCCCCAGACCTCCGGCGGAATCCCGAGCGCCTTCGCGGCGTCCCGCAGGATCCGCTTGCCGGCCGCCGGGTCACCAATCTTGTGCTCGACCGGCAGCCGGTAGCAGAACTCGACCAGGTCCCGGGCCAGGAAGGGCGAGCGCCGCTCCAGCGCGAACGCCGACGCCAGCTTGTCGCTCGTCATCACCAGCGGGCGCCAGGCGGTGGCCAGGTCCGCCAGCGTCAGCCCGCGCGCCAAGTCCCCGCCAGCCCGCCGGAGCGCGTCGGCAACGACCTCGCGCATGCACCCGTCCGGGTCCGAGCCCCGCAGGATCAGCTTCACGATCGCCTCGGCCGGATCCAGCGGGCCGCCCGCCGCGTTCAGGAGCTTGGAGGCCAGCGGCCGGTAGGCCTCCAGCCCGGCGTCCAGCACCGCCTGTGGACCGAACAGGACGAGCGCGTGGCGGACGTAGCCCATCAGGAACTCGTCCGGACCCAGCCCCCCGACCACGACCCGGAGCCCTCGCTCGGCGATCGCCCGGTAGGCCATGTGCTCGGAGAAGGTGGCTGCGTTGCCCATCGGGTAGTCCAGCGCGTGCATGATCTCCGGCAGGCAGCGGGCGAAGTCGGCGGCGGTCGGCTCGATGACGACCAGCTCGGCGCCGACGTCCCGCGCGACGACGGCCGCCGTCGCGGACTCGTCCAGCCGGTCCTGGCCCTGGTAGCGGACCGTGACGCAGACCTGCGGCCGCATCAGGTAGGCCAGCACCGAGGAGTCCAACCCGCCCGAGAGCAGGAGTGCGAAGTCCGAGCCGGGGGCTCGCAGGGGGACGCTCTCGGCCAACAGGGTCGAGAACCGGGCGAGTGCCGTGCGGTAGTCGCCCTGCCAGGGCTCCAGGCCCTCCAACTGCCACCAGGTCCGCTGGACGAGCGATCCGGTGGCGATCTCGAAGGCCAGCAGGCCGGCCGGCGGCAGGAGCTGGATACCTTGGAACGGGGTGTCGACGCCGGTCGGCGTCTCGATGGACAGCATCTCCGGTCGGACGACCAGGGGTGCGGTGCCGTAGCCGGTCAGGGTGGTGACCTCGGAGGCGAACGCGAGGCGGCCACCGTCCAAGCGCCAGTAGAGGGGCTTCTCGCCGAGCCGGTCCCGGGCGAGGAAGAGCCGGCCCTCACGGGGGTCGTAGGCGGCGACCGCGAACATGCCGTCCAGGCCGGCCAGGCAGCCGGGGCCGAGCTTGACCCAGGCCCGCAGGACCAGGTGGGCGTCCGTCTCGCCAGCCTCCAGCTGGATGCCCCAACCGGCTGCCGCCTGACGGTAGTTGTAGATCTCGCCGTTGAAGGTGAGGACGACACCGCTGGCCGGGTCCTGGTAGGGGCCGGGCTGGGCGGTGGTGTCGACGATCAGCAGGGTGTTCATGGACAGCACCGCCCGGCCGTCGGTCGAGGTGAGGTGGCGGGTGCCGTCGGGGCCGCGGTGGTGCTGAGCGAGCCCCATCGCGGCGACGGTCGTGTGGTGGCGGACGGCGTCAGCGCCGGCCAGTCCTGCGAGTCCGCACATCTGGTTGTCACCCCCGAGCGTGAATCGGTGGAGGCCCCCGCCGGAGGGTCTGTGGTCCGGTCCGGCGGAGGCCCGGGGCATCAGACAACCGCGTCCGGTCAGGCCGGGGCAGGGCTCGCAGGGGGGCTCACAACTCGCGAAAGCGGTTCACTGCGTGCAGCGAAGGCAATACCCTCGGTGATCCGGCGTCAGGTGCCGGGTGTACGACTTCTCGTGCCCAGTCGAGTACGACTCCCCGTGCCCAGTCGGGGACCGATTGAGGGGGACGCTGTGGCGTCGACCACGCGCCGGGCCAAGCCGCCGAACGACGCTCTGGCCCGGATGATCGACAAGTGCGAGGGCGCCAGCAACAAGTCGCTGGCCCTCCGCGTGAACCAGCTCGCCCGCGAAGCCGGGCTGACCACGACATATACGCATACCTCGGTCGCGAACTGGTGCCGCCGCGGCATGGTCCCCGAGTGGCCGGTGCCCAAGCTCCTGGCCCAGGCCATCAGCGAACGCCTCGGCCGGCCTGTGCAGTTGGCGGAGATCGGTATGGCGGATGCGGAGACACCGGACTCCGCGGTGGGGTTGGATTTCCCGCGAGACCCCGCCGACGCCGTGCGCGTCGCCACTTCGTTCTGGAGCACTGTGGACCGCCGCGACTTCCTCACCGGAACGGGCTTCGCCGTCTCCGCGTTCACCACCCCGGTCACCCGCTGGCTGGTCACGCCCGCCGATGACGCTGCCGCCCACCGAGGCCGCGGCCGGGTCGGTGCCGCGGACCTCGCCGAGCTGCGGGAGGCTGCCGATGATGCTCGGCGGTGGGACTCGAAGTATGGCGGCGGGAACTGGAAGGCCAACTCCGTCACGGCCTGCCTGCAGGAACGCGCGGTGCCGCTGCTGAACGGTTCGTTCAGCGACGGGGTGGGTCGCGAGCTGTTCTCGGTGACCGCAGAGTTGTCCCGTCTGGCCGGCTGGACAGCCTTCGACGTCGGCCAGCACGACGCCGCCCAGCGGCACTTCATCCAGGCCCTCCGTCTCGCGCGGGCCGGCGGTGACATCGAGCTCGGCTGCTATGTGCTGACGACCATGGCGATGCAGACCTTGCTGCGGGGTTTCGCCAGCGAGGCTATCGACATGGCTCATGGCGCCTTCCAGCGCGCCAAGGGCCAGGCCGCCCCCAGGGTGCTGGCCTTCACCAAGCTCATCGAGGCCCGGGCCCATGCCCGGGACAGCAACGCCAAGGCGGCTTCCGCCGCGTTGACCGCCTCCGAGACGCTTCTCGACCAGGCCCGCGGCGGCGCCGACGAACCGGCTTGGATCGACTTCTATCACCACGCCCGGCTCTCGGCGGACGCCGCCGAGGTCTTCCGCGACCTGGGGAGGCCGAAGGAGGCTCTCGTCTGGAACGCGCAGGCCGCAGCCATGCAGCCGGGCGTGTTCACCCGCTCAGTGGGGATGCGTCTGGCCATCGTGGGGACCGCCCATCTCCAGGGCCGCAACCTCGACCAAGGCCTCGCGCTCGGAAACCAGGCCGTCGAGATCCTTGCCCGCGTGCAGTCCTCCCGGGCTCTGGACTACGTCCGCGAGTTCACCGCCGCCCTCGCCCCCTGGCGCCGGGAGACGGCCGTTCGGGAGTTCGTCCACCGAACGCGTCAGGAGCTCAGGGTCGCTGCCTGACCTGGCCTGACGCCGGGAGAACGCTAGGCTCTCGCTGCCAGATCCATGATCAGTACGGATGTTCGGGTGCGGCCCGGGGTGAGGGATGACCGATGAACGAGGCAAGCGAGTCAGATCCTGCGGGATCGGATGCGGAGGTCAGGCCGACGGAGGCCGCCGGGCCGGTCGCGGCGCCCGAGAGTCCTGCGGGCAGGTGCTGGGGGCGTTGGTGGCTGCTCGGCGGCGCCGCCGCGCTGTCGGCGGCCCTTGTGGCGACAGTGTTGGTGCTCGGTGAGGACGAGTCGGTGGTCGAGCAGTCGATCTGCGGGTTGGAACGGGCGGCCGGCACTCCGCTGAACACCCTGTTGCCGCCCGGTCGTCCCGGCCTGGGGGAATGGGCGGTGGAACCGCGGGGCGACGAGGGGCGGATCCGCTGGTCCTGCCAGATCACGGTGGACGGTCAGGAGGCCCTCTCGATCTCGATGTTCGAGATGACCGGAGTCGAAGGCGACCAGCCCGAGAGTGACCTGTCGCTGGAGGACCTGGTCGGTCGTACGGTAGTCAGCTCCAGTGGGTCGTCGGCGATCGAGTACTGCTCCAACGACCACACACGGGTGGCGGGCTCTTTCGTGTACGAGAACATGGACCTGCTTCCGACGGACAGGGCGAAGCAGGACAGCCACGCCCGCGCGATGGCCGACGTGGCGGAGGCCGTACTCGCCGGGCGGGGACGGGATGTCTGCCGTTGACGGCAGAGCGGGCAACGCCGGCCCCGGCCTGGTGTCACAGTGCGGGCCGGCCCTGCCGGGCCGCGACCTTGCCCAGCTCCCAGAGGAGCAGCAGGGCGAGGGGGGCGAGCAGCGCCCAGCCGAACTGGGCGAGGGTGAGCTCGGTGGTGCCGAGGATGCGCCGGAAGGCGTCCGTCTGTGTCACCAGGACCGCGAGGACGAATTCGCCCAGGGCCGCCAGGTTCATCGGCCTGCTGTCGAAGGTGCTGGTGCTCAGGACGGTGGCGCGTTCGCTGCGGCATTCGTACGCCGCCACGATCAGGCAGAGCGCGAACGCGGTGAAGGCGATCGAGCTGCCGGTCTTCAGGCTTCCGTAGTGGTGTTCACCCAGTTTGATCAGCAGGAGCAGGGCCACGGTGACGGCGAGTCCGCTGAGTCCGACGGTGAGCATGACGGACCGGGTGAGCAGCGATTCGCCGCGCGGGCGCGGCGTGCGCCGCATCAGGCCGGGGCTGGCCAGGTCGAAACCGAGGGCGAAGCCGAAGGGCGCGTTGACGACGAAGTGGATCCACAGCACCTGCGGCGGGGTGAACGGTTCGCCGGCGGCGATGTTGAAGACCGTCGCGCCGAGGAAGGTCAGGACGAAGGTGACCAGGAGCATCAGGACGAACCGGATGTACTTGGTGAGGTTGTCGTAGAGCTTGCGCCCCTCCTCGACGGCGTACACGATGGTGGCGAAGTTGTCGTCGGAGAGGATCATCCGGCCGGCGTTCTTGGCCACGTCGGTGCCGCTGCCCATGGCGATGCCGATGTCGGCGGCCTTGATGGCGGGCGCGTCGTTGACGCCGTCGCCGGTCATCGCGACGACGTTGCCCTTCTTCTTGAGCGTGTCGGCGAGCAGGACCTTGTGTTCGGGGGCGACGCGGCCGACCACCCCGATGTCGTCGATCCGGGCGAGCCGTTCGTGCTCCGGCATCGCGGCGAAGTCCGCTCCGAGGATCGCGGCGCCGGGGATGCCGAGCTGCCGCGCGATGGCCTCCCCGGTGGTGACGTCGTCGCCGGTCACCATGCGGACCCGGATGTGGGCGGCCTGGGCGCTGGCCACGGCGTCCCTCGACTCCGCGCGGGGCGGGTCGACCATGCCGACCAGGCTGGTCATCCGCAGATCGGTGACGAGTGCGAGCAGATCCCCGTTCGCGTCGAACTCCGCCGGGTCGAGATCGCGCTCGGCCGCTGCCATCACCCGGCGGCCCTCGCCCCCCATCCGTTCGGACGCCGCGTCGGCACGGGCGCTCGGCGCGCCGTGCCACGGGACGGTCCGGCCGTCGGCGAGCGCGGTGGCGGCGCGGGCCATGACGGCGGGCGCGGCTCCCTTGACGAAGCAGCGCACGACTGGCCGGCCCGTCGCGTCCACGGCCGAGGTGAAGGTGGCCATCAGCTTGTACTCGGGGTCGAAGGGCAGTGTGGCGAGCCTGGGGTGGCGCTCCCGGGTGGCGTCGATGTCCAGGCCTGCCTTGTGGCCGAGGACGAGCAGCGCACCCTCGGTCGGGTCGCCGACCACCGTGCCGTCCACCAACCTGGCGTCGCTGGCGATCAGGTACGGCAGGATGGCCTCCTCGACGCCCGCCGAGGATCCGGCCGCGTGGTGGATCCGTCCTTCCAGGCCGTAGCCGCTGCCCGAGACCGTGTAGCGGTCGGTGGGGGTGAGGACCTCGACGACGGTCATCTGGTTCATCGTCAGGGTGCCGGTCTTGTCGGAGTTGATGGCCGAGGTGAAGCCCAGGGTCTCCACGGACGGCAGTTCCTTGACGATGGCGTTGCGTTTGGCGAGGTTCAGGCTGCCCACGGAGAGGATCACCTGGGTGACGGTGGGCAGGGCCTCGGGGATGGCGGCGACGGCCAGCGACACGGCGCTGACGAACAGGGCGTCCCAGGCCTGGTCGCGGCTGCGGCCGAGGGCGAACATCACGACCATGGTGAGGCCGGCCGCCGCCGCGATCCACAGCGTCAGGGTGTTCAGCTCCCGGGTGAGCGGCGTCTGCTCCTTCTCGGTCGCCGAGAGCATCCCGGCGATCTTGCCGAGTTCCGTCCCGGCGCCCGTGCCGGTGATGATCAGCACACCGCTGCCGTGGGTGACCGGGGTGTTCATGAACGCCATGGTGGACTGGTCGCCCGGGCCGAGCCGGTCGCCCGTCAGGGTTCCCGCACCCTTCACCGCCGGCACGCTCTCGCCGGTCAGCGCCGACTCGTCGATCTGCAGTGAGCTGGCCCGGACGATCCGCCCGTCCGCGGGGACGGTGTTGCCGGCGGCGATGAGCACGACGTCGCCGACCACCAGCTGTTCGGCGGGGATCTCCGCCTCGGCCCCGTCCCGCCGGACCCGGGCGGTGGTCTTCATCATCGACCGCAGCGCGTTCATCGCGCTCTCGGCCTTGCCCTCCTGCCTCAGGCCGACGACCGCGTTGAACAGCGTCAGGACGATCAGCAGGACCGCGGTGCTCCACTCCCTGATCGCCAGCGCCACCACGGCGGAGGCGACCAGGATGATCTGCATGTAGCTGCGGTACTGGTCGAGGAATCGCAGCCAGCCCGGCCGCGCACTCTCCTCCGGCAGCGCGTTCGGGCCGTCCACGGCCAGCAGTTCCGCCGCCCGGGCCGCGGGCAGTCCGACCTCCGGATCCACGCCGAGCCGTGCCGCCACCTCGTCCGGCGGTGTCGCGTACCAGGGCCGCATGGCCGGGCCCGTGTCCGACCGGTCAGCTTGCGGCGCCATGTCCGTACCTCCGAACCGTCCCGTTCGTCGCCGGGGGGAGGCCCCTCCGGCGTTCAGTCACGGTGCTCGGCCTCGTACGGGTCGCGCTCGGCGTCTTCGGGGGCCTGCTGCTCCAGGAGCCTTTTGGCGGCCCGCAGTTCCTTGCGGGCCTTCTTGCCGACGGTCGGGTACCGGGGGTCGATCTCCATCAGAGTGTGCGCGAGGACCGCGGCGGCGCAGATGCGCGCGAACCACTTGCGGTCGGCCGGCACGACGTACCACGGCGCCCACGGCGTACTCGTGGCGGAGAGCATCTCGGAGAAGGCGTGCTGGTAGTCGTCCCAGCGCTCGCGCTCCCGCAGGTCCGCCGCGGAGAACTTCCAGTTCTTCTCCGGCAGGTCGATCCGCTTCAGGAAGCGTGTGCGCTGCTCCTCCTCGGAGAGGTTCAGGAAGATCTTCACGATCCTGAACCCGTTGTCGCAGAGGTAGCGCTCCCAGTCGTTGATCTCGCGGTAGCGGCGGTCCCAGACGTCCGGGCCCTTCGCCGACCCGGGCAGCCTCTGCCGGTCGAGGTTCTCGGGATGGACCCGCACCACGAGGACCTCCTCGTAGTGCGACCGGTTGAAGATCGCGATGTCCCCGCGGGCCGGCAGGCGTCGCGCGTAGCGCCACAGGTAGTCGTGGTCGAGCTCCTCGGTGGAGGGCACCTTGAAGCTGCTGACGTGGACGCCCTGCGGGTTGACCCCGCTCATCACGTGGCGGATCGTCCCGTCCTTCCCGCCCGCGTCGATCGCCTGGAGGCAGAGCAGTACCCCGTAGCTGTCCTGCGCGGCCAGCTTCGCCTGGTACTCGGCCAGCAGGCCGACGCCGGTCCGGAGCAGCTCGACGCCTTCCCGCTTCTTCATCCGGGCCTTGTAGCGGGGGTCGAAGTCCTCGGCGAGGTCGACCCGCGAGCCCGGTTCCACGCGTAGCGGCTCGATGAACTTCGCGATCCGCCTGGCCTGCTTGTGTGTCATCGCCGACACCGCCTCCTCCAGGTCGCGGTCACGGTCACGGGTTCGGATCGTCCGTCCGGTGCGGGCGCCGGGCCCGGCGCGTGCCGGTGCGCCGACGCCGGCACGGCGACCCGGCCGGCCGTCCGGTGGACACCGGTACCTGTCACCCTCCGGCGGGCCGGAGGGCCTGTCCAACCGGGTGCCGCCGTCCGGGCAGCCGCCCGCCTCACGGCCGGTCGGTGGTCCGCGGCCCGGGGCCGCCGCCGGAGGCCCAGACACGGTAGGCGGTGACGGCGGTGGGAAGCGTGGGGAAGATCCGGTCCGTGCCGACGGAGTCGGTCAGCCCGTACGCGTCCAGGTCGGCCCGCAGGTCCTGCTTGACCCGGGCGAGGGCGAAGACGACGCCGCGTCCGGCCAGCTCGGCCCGCAGCGCCTCCAACGAGTCGAGCGCGGTGATGTCGACCTCCACGTTGGCCTCCGCGTTGAGGACGAACCAGCGGACCGCCCCGGCCTCCTGGGCGACCGCGGCCAGCGCCCGGCTGCGGAAGTCCTCCGCGTTGGCGAAGAACAGCGGCGAGTCGTAGCGGTAGACGACCAGA
The DNA here is from genome assembly GCF_040611255.1 of Kitasatospora sp. NPDC002965. Lineage (NCBI taxonomy): Bacteria > Bacillati > Actinomycetota > Actinomycetes > Kitasatosporales > Streptomycetaceae > Kitasatospora > Kitasatospora sp. NPDC002965. The sequence goes on from NZ_JBEXNT010000039.1 coordinate 32,637, forward strand.
CCCGGGACGGTGTGCGCCTGCGGGTAGTCGTCGATGTCGTGCATCCCGGGAACACCGGGCACCATTCCCTGGACGGCGTCGTGCGGGCGGGCCACCCGGCTCAGCAGCTCCGCCACCGAAAGCCCCACGGCCACCAGCACCCCGTACAGGATGTCGAGCGCGAGCACCCCGACCAGGCATCCGACGGCCAGCAGGAACTCCCGGCGCCGGAACCCCTTCAGCCGGCGCAGCCCCGCCACGTCGATCATGCGGATCGCGGCGAAGACGACCAGCGCGCCCAGCACGGCCGTCGGCGTGTACGTCAGCAGCGGGCTCAGGAACAGCAGCACGGCGAGCACCGCGACGCCGGCCGCCAGTGCGTACGCCTGGGTGCGCCCGCCCGCCGACTGGGCGAGCGCGGTGCGGCTGGCACTGCTGCTCACCGGGAAGCCGTGCAGGAGTCCGGCGCCGAGGTTGGCCCCGCCGAGGGCGATCAGCTCCTGGTTGGCGTCCAGCTGCTCGCCCTCGGCGCGGGACTCGAAGGCCCGCGCGGTGAGGATCACGTCGGTGTAGCCGACGAGCAGCACCCCGAGCGCGGGCAGCACGAGGCGGTGCACCTCGCCCAGGTCCGGCAGGGAGAGACTGGGCAGCCCGGCCGGGATCTCGCCGATCACGGCGATTCCGTGGTCCTGCAGTCCGAACGCCGCCACCACCGCGGTGCCGGCGACCACGGCCAGCAGTGGCCCGGGGAAGCGGGGAACGAAGCGGTCGAGGGCGAAGAGGAAGAGCAGTGCCGCCGCGCTGAAGACCATGGTGGCGGTGTCCGCCTGCGAGAGGTGTCCCACGAAGTAGTTCAGCTGTGGACCGAACCCCTCGCCCTCCACCTCGACGCCGGTGAGCTTGGACAGCTGGTCCACCATCATGATCAGCGCCACCCCGGCCAGGTAGCCGATCAGGACCGGCCGCGAGAGCAGGTCGGCGACGAATCCCAGCCTCGCCAGCCACGCCAGCGCGAACAGTACGCCGACCACCACGGCGAGCGTGGCGGCCAGCACCGCGTAGCGGTCCGCGTCCCCGCCGGCCAGCGGGCCGACCACGGTGGCGGTCATCAGTGCGGTCGTCGACTCGGGCCCCACCGACAGCAGCCGGGAGGATCCGAGGAGGGCGTACACGGCCAGCGCCGGGAGGATCGCCCAGAGCCCTGCGACCGGTGGCAGACCCGCGACGCCCGCGTAGGCCATGACCTGCGGCACGAGGTACGCCGCGACGGTGCCGCCGGCCAGCAGGTCACCGCGCAGCCAGCCGCGCCGGTAGCCCCTGAGTACGGCGAGCCCGGGGAGTGCAGGTGCCGAGGGGCGCCGTCCGCCGCTCCGTGGACCAGGCTGCGGCATGAATCTCCCTCCGTGACCCGTTCATGATGCGGCAGAGCTTCGTGGATCTGCGGCAAGGCTCCCGTCCAGCGCGTCCGCGTCGGAGGCCGGAACCTTCCGGCCTCCTTCTGACGGCCCACCACGGAGGGCCGTACCACCGAGGCGTTGCCCAGGCCGGGCTCCGGTGAACGGTGCAACTCGACAATGCGCATGACCACGGAGTGGATTGCTCGAAGTTGCTCGTAATGCTCTGGATGTTGTCAACTCTTGACAGATTGCTTGACAGATTGTCTGCGGGGGCGCTGTAGTTGCCCCACTCACTCCCGCTCTAGCTCTTCTGGAGCCCGCATGATGTCTTCATGGCGTGGGGGAATGCTGGTGGCCTCGGTCGGCACGGTCCTGGTGCTCGCCCTTGCCGGTCCCCCTCTGAAAGCGGCGGCTGTCGACGTGCCGTCCGACCCCGTCTACTCGTCAGCCTCGGGCGTGCTCTTCCCCGGTGTCGCACCGGGCACGGCTACGGGGGCGGCGTCCCCGTCCGGATTCACGCTGTCGAACAACGCTCTCTCGGCCTCGTGGGCGGTGAACGGAAGCAGGGTCTCGCTCTCCTCGTTCACGAACTCCGCGAACGGAACGCCCGGCAGCGTGCCGGCGGCGATCGGTGAACTGTTCTCGTTCACCCTCGCCGACTCCACCGTCATCAGGTCCTCCCAGTCCACACTCACCTCCGCCCCGACCCTGAGCACGCTGGCGGCCGACACCTCCGCCGTCCGCCTCTCCCAGAAAGCCGCCGGCAAGGCGGTGAGCATGAAGTTCCGCTGGACATCGGGCGGCAAGACCCTGGACGTGACCTGGAGAGCCGAACTCCGCGACGGCGCGAACAGCGTCCTGCAGAGGTTCACCATCACCCCGGTCGGCGGGACCTTCGACGTCACCAGGCTCCAGCTGATCGACATGACCCTGCCCGGCAGCAGGGTGGACGGCGCCGACGACGGCAGCCCGGTGGTCGCGGGCCCGCCCGGAGCGGAGACGCTCTTCGTCGGTGTCGAGAACCCCATGGCCAAGCCCACGGTCGACGGCGCGAACGTGACCATCGGTGTCACACGTGCGGGCGATCTCACCCCCGGGAAGTCCTACGAGTACACCGCCTCCCTGGGCGTCGCCCCGGCCGGCGGCCTACGGCGCTCCTTCCAGTACTACCTGGCGCGCGAACGCGTCCACAGCCGCCACACCTTCCTGCACTACCAGAGCTGGTTCGACCTCAAGCCGCCGGGGCTGGTCGTCGACTCCTCCGAACTCACCTCCGCCATCAACCTCTTCGGCAGCGAGCTGACCCGCCGCGGAGCCAAGGTCGACAGCTTCTGGGTGGACGACGGCTGGGACTACCTGCGTTCCCCCAGGAAGGCGGACGAGTCGAACCTCAACGTCTGGTCCTTCGACCCCACCCAGTTCCCCACCGGGTTCGGTCCCCAGAAGAGCGCCGCCGCCCAGTACGGGGGAGCGTCGCTGTCGGTGTGGATGTCGCCCTTCGGCGGCTACGGAACCAGCGCGGACGCACGGAACGAGCTGAACAGCAGCAAGCCGGCCGCGCAACAGTACGAAACCCACAGCGGCGGCAGGTTCAAACTCAGCGACCCCGACTACTACGCCCGCTTTCGCGCGGTGGCCTTCGACATGATGGACAATCAGGGCGTCAGAGGCTTCAAGTTCGACGGCATCGGCGGGGGACTCAACCAGTCCGGCCCCAACAGCAATTACCTCACCGACTACGAAGCCCTGATCGATCTCACCACCGATCTCCGCGGCCGCAACAAGGACGTCTGGGTCAACGCCACCGTCGGAACCTGGGGATCCCCCTACTGGCTGTGGTACGTCGACTCCATCTGGCGCGACGGCGAGGACGCGGGCCAGACCGGGGACGGCTCCCCCCGGGAGAAGTACGTCAACTACCGCGACTCCCAGACCTTCCGGAACATCGCCACCCAGAACCCCCTCTTCCCCGTCCCCTCCGTGATGAACCACGGCATCGTCTTCTCCGACCGGGCCCCACAGTTCGGCGCCGACCACGACCTCTCGAAGCAGTCGGTCCGCAACGAGGTCTCCAACGACATCCGCTCCTACTTCGCGCAGGGAATGGGACTGCAGGAACTCTACGTCCGCAACACACTGGTACGCCCCGAGCTTCCGGGAGCACCCTGGTTCTGGGACACCCTGGCCGCCAACGCCAAGTGGGCCCGCACTAACCAGGACCTGCTCACCGACGTCCACTGGATCGGCGGCGACGCAGCAGCCGGCGACATCTACGGCACCGCCGCCTGGAACTCCACCGCCGGCACGTCCAAGGGCATGCTGATGCTGCGCAATCCCTCAGCCACGGCCAAGACCTTCACGGTGGACCCGCAGCAGATCTTCGAGCTGCCCGGCGGCACCCAGGGCGCGTACCGCTTCACCGAGAAGGACGGCCTGCGCGCCGCCTTCACCGCTCAACGCGGCACACCGACCGGCATCACGCTGCAGCCACACGAAGTGGTGGTGTTCGAGGCCGCGCCCACCACCGGCACCGCCGCCTACACCGCCATCCCGCGCGACGGCTGGACAGCCACCGCCGACAGCACCGAGACCGTACGGGAGAACGGCCAAGCCGCCAACGCCATCGACGGAAACAACTCCACCATCTGGCACACGCAGTACGGCACCGACATCACCCCCATGCCGCACTGGATCGACATCGACCTGGGCCGGTCCCGCACCGTGGGAAGGCTCGACTACCTCCCGCGCGAGGACGGCGGCACCAACGGCACCATGGCCGACTACCAGATCCTGACCAGTACGGACGGAAACAACTGGACCGCCGTGGCGAGCGGCACCTTCCCGCCCGGCCCGGGCATCAAGACCATCACCTTCCCCGACACCACCACCCGCCACGTCCGACTGAAGACCACACGAGCCGCCAACGGCGCCGGCTACGCCTCAGCCGCTGAGATCAGCCTCTACCAGCGACAGGCCACCGCGCGATGACCGTGCCGGTACCGGCAACACCATCAGCATGACCGGAAGGCCGACCCACCCCATGGTGGGTCGGCCTCTGCCCGGGCCCACACGGTGCGCGCCCAAGAATCAGAGCGTTCCAGGAGCCCCGACCGAGCCGCCCGGGCGAGTGCCTCACGCGCACTCCGCGCCGGGTTCGGCGGGCGGCGCGTGCGCAGGTGGGCGGGCGGCCGGCGGGTGGGCGGCGTGGACGCACGGGCCCGGCGGTGTGTGGTGCCGGGTGATCCGGTGTACGGTCCCGCGGGCGTCCACGGCCCACAGCACGTCCGCGGCGACCTCGCGCCGGGCCATGCGGACGATTCCGGGGCCGCCGTCGGGCAGGTCGACCGTGCGCCCCACCCAGCGGGACCAGGCCGGATCCGAGCTCGTGATCACCGCCCCCACCCCCACTGGGCGATCAGCGCAGACGCCGGGAGTTCGATCACACGGTTTCCCGAACTGGTGAGTTGGGACCAGATCGAGCGCGCTTCGAGGTCGGAGAGGGAGAAGACGAACGGGCCCGGGACGAGCACCGCGCGGAAGGCGCCCGCGGTCAGCAGTCCGATCAGACGCTGGAGGGCGGGGAGCGGGCCCCGGGAGCGGCAGCCGTTGTCGAGGAACACGGCCGGAGGCGCGAACCCGAGCTCGTTCGCGAGGTGCCGCAGTGCGTGCAGGTGCGTTCCCATCCCGCTCGGGTCGAAGGGGTAGCAGCGCAGGTAGACGGCTGCGGAAGTATCGGTACGAACCGGTTTCATGTGTCACGCCCCGGGAATCCGGATAATCCGGGACAGTGCCCCGGAATCGGTCATGACGACAGGAAACCGCTCGGCGACCCGCCGGGCCAGCCCCACCGGTTATCGTTCTCGTCACGGTTCGGCCGAGGAACGGGGCGATCGACGCGGACCGGGAGCGGGATCCGTCCCGCCCGAGGCGCCCCGGCGGGCCATGGGGCGACCGGGAATCACGCGTCCTGGCGGTGCGGCGGTCCTGCGGTCCCGCTGTAGCTACCCAGAGTAACCGTCAGTCCAAGGATGCTTCGACGACATCACCACAGCCGATCCGGGGAGCTTTCAACAGGTGGCGCGGATCCGCGGCGAGGAACCTCCCGAGGCCACAGTGCACAACTTCTCGGCGAAGTACGTCGACCGATTGGGTGAGCGCACCCTTCAGACCTCGGAGAGCCGGGAGAAGTCGGGAAGGCCCGGGGGCCGACTGTGCTGCCACCCTACATCGGTGTACGGGTCCGCAGGTGCGGCGCCGGCGGCAGAGGTGCGGGTGCTTCCGTTTCGGGTGCGGCGCGGAACGCCTCGATCACGTAGGCGGCGAAGCGGCGGGAGGCCGTGAGCCGGGCAGGGCCCGGAGCATCGTGGAGGCCCCGGTGGGCCATGAGCATGAGGATCAGGTCGTCGACGACGAAGTCGGCGCGGAGCCGGCCGGTCTGTTGGGCGCGGCGGGCCAGTTCCGCGATGGCACGCTCGGCCTGCTCGCGGTCGGCGGCGAAGTCCGCGGCGTCGGGATTGGCGGCTATGAAGGCGTCGGCGAATCCCCGGCTGTACGCGTGGAGTTCGCAGATCCGCTCGATCAGGCTCCGGAATCCGTGCCACGGGTCGGGGTCCGTGAGGGCGTCGCGGACGGCGGTGCGGCAGGCCCGGCGTTGCTCGGTGAAGGTCTGGGCGATCAGCGCCTGCTTGGTCGGGAAGTGCCGGTAGAGCGTGGCGTGGCCGACTTCCGCGTGCCGGGCGATGTCGCGCATGGGTGCGCCCAGGCCGCTCTCGCCGAACACGGTGCGGGCGGCGGCCAGGATGCGGGCCCGGTTGTCACGCGCGTCGGAGCGTGCAGCCCGAGACAAGTGGCCGGTCATCGTCTCTCATTTCGGTCGGGCGGACGGATCCGTCCGTTACGTTCCGATGGCGGTGCTGCCTCACGGTCGCAGCAGCGGTGTCCCTCCGTCCAACAGCCCGAGGAGCAGAGATGAAAGCCGTCGTCATCGAGAGGTTCGGAGACCCCAGTGGTCTGGAGGTCGTCGACCTGCCCGTGCCCGCCCCCGCTCCGGGGCAGGTGCTGGTCGCCACGGAGGCGGTCGGGGTGGGTGGTGTGGACGCCGTTATCCGCCGGGGCGCGCTCGCCGCCTACGGCTTCCGGGCGGGCCATGTCCTGGGCAGTGAGGCCGCGGGGCCTGTCATCGCCGTGGGTGAGGGCGTGGACCGTGAGTGGATCGGGCGGCGTGTGTGGGCGTTCACCGGTCTGTCCGGCGGGTACGCCGAGCAGTCCGTCGCCTCGGTCGACGACGTTCTCGAACTTCCCGACGGCCTGACCGGCGTCGACGCGGTCGCCCTCGGCGGCTCCGGGGTGGTCGCCCATTTCGCGCTGGAGCGGGCCCGCTTCGTTGCCGGGGAGACGGTCCTCGTGCGGGGTGCGGCCGGCAGCATCGGGATCACGGCGGTTCAGCTTGCCGCCAGGGGCGGCGCGGGTACGGTGGCGGTCACCGCCTCGTCGGCCGGGCGCGGCGAGCGGCTGAAGGACCTGGGAGCCACGTACGTCCTGGACCGCGCGGGTGAGGGCGGCCCGGACACACCGGCGGGCTTCGACGTCGTTGTCGACGTGGTGGGAGGCCCCCAACTGCCTCGGTTCCTGGACAGGTTGAACCCCAACGGGCGGTACGTGGCCGTCGGTGTGGTCGGAGGGCAGCCTCCGGCGGACTTCGGCATGCGCCTGATGGACGCCTTCCGCAGGTCGCTGTCGTTCGCCACCTTCAGCTCCGACACCGTGCCCGGCCCCGACCGGCAGGCCGTTCGGGCCGCCCAGTTCGCCGACGCCGCGCGCGGGGACCTGCGCACGGTCGTGCACGAGGTGCTGCCGCTGGACGAGGCGGCCCGGGCCCACCGCGCGATGGACGCGGGAGAGGTGTTCGGGAGGGTCGTCCTGGCGCCCTGAACCCGCACGGGGCGGCGGCGCTCACGTCTTGATCCGGGCCACGGGGCGTCGACGGCACCGGGCCGTCGTCCGCCGCCGTCACGGCCCTCCCGGCCGCACGCCGTCAGGACGGCGCCGACCAAGAAACCTGCTGGCCAGGTGCACGGTGACCTGTCATGGTGTCGCCGTGCCTGACGAACCGATGGAGCTACCGCCGATGCCGCCCTCGAAGTGGTCGTCCGGATCCCTGCGGATCACCAGCTGGACCATCTGTGCGAGTGAGATCTCGGTGCGGCTGGGCATCAGCCCCGACAGCGAGTACGAGCGGGGAAGCCTCTCAAGTCCACGGAACCCGCTCAGCCAGCGGCGTGAGGCCGCCGTCTGGATTCTCGCGAGTGGCCTGGACAACGACCGATGGCCCGAGGAGCACGTGGCCGAACTCCTCCGACGTCTGGCCGGCAAGCACGACGCGGTGGCGAGCCTGGCCGCCGACTGCAAGCTGGAGCTGTTCCTCGGCTTCGGCAGTAAGAACGGCCAGGGCGGATGCGCTCTCCCCTCCGCTCTCCTCCGAGAGGCCGGAGACCTCGGCCTCGACATCGCGCTCGACCTGTACCCGCGGGCACCCGACGACCACGCCGGGCCCGACGCCGCGACCGACGACCCTGATCGGCCCGACACCGAGGCGGGGTGGGACGGCCCCTACTATCGAGTCCGCAACGACGACTTCGAGGTCCGCTTCCTCCTGGATCCGTACGAGGATCTCGACGGCGTCTGCAACGCCGATGCCGAAGTCCTCCTCCCCGACGGATCACGGTGGGGCGCGACGATCCTGACCGTCGACGAAGTCGGCCGGCTGATGAACCGGTGGGACGGCACCGGAGAAGCACTGGGCGGCCGGTACTTCTCGTGCTCCGACGGCGTGATCGTCCGTTCCGCAGGCATAGCGGGGATGGTGGATGTGATCGTTGGGCTGCTGGAGACGGGAGATCTCCGGCACACCCTCGAACGACTGGACTGATCGGCGTGACGGCTACCGAGCCTTCGACCTCCGTGTTCGCTCGGCCACACCCGTCGTGCGTCGGACGGTTCGCGGATCCGTGGGCGGAAAGCGTCCTGCGGTCACTGGGTCTCGCGCGGCGCGGATCATCTCCAGGTCCGTGTACGGGTCCGGTTCCCGGTAGCGGCGCCGCTTAGCCGAATTGATCGTAGGTCGGCTCGGGGTTTCAGAAGGAGCAGGAGCCCGGCCGCTCACTACGAGGTCTCCTGCTCGAACGGCTCGTCGCTCCAGCGGAACCAGGCACGGTCACCGTCGACATGGAGCAGGAACTCGGCCACCGGGCCTGTCGGGGCGGCCAGCTCCAGGGTCCGGCGGATCTCATCGGTGACGGCTTCCCACTCGCCGATGTCCTCCTCTTCGGCCAGCACGAGCTCGCGATCGAACAGCGGCTTCACCGCGGCGAAGCCGGGAGCGGGCAGGAACCGGCCTGACACCCAGGGGAAGTCGACGTCCTCGATCACGATCTCGCCGACAACCTCACCCTGCTTCCGCAGCTGCCAGATCTCGCCCATCAGCAACACAATCGTCGCCTCTCCCACGAACCGGAACCGTCCGAAGAAGCCTTTCACACAGCTCTGACACCCGCTGAGCACCAGGGACGGCGGCCTGACGGCCGGAAGAGGCGCCCCCGCCTGCCCCGGCACCCGCACTCCCACGCGAGCGCGTCCACTCACCCCGCCGTGCCCGCCGGTCGCGGACCGGGCGGGCGGCTGACGAACCGTCTGCTCTATCGTTCCCGTACGGGTCGGGTGGGGCCGGTGAGCGGTGGTCGGCCGGAAGGGGTGCGGGGTGTCGGGGGGTTCGGGGCGGACGGTCGTGGTGCTGGGTGGTGGGGTGGCCGGGCTGACGGCGGCCATGGAGCTGGCGGAGCGCGGCTTCGAGGTGACCGTGGTGGAGCCCTCCGGGTGGGGTGGCAAGGCCCGTAGCGCCTCGGTCCCCGGGACGGGGACCGGCGGGCGGCTCGACCTGCCCAGCGAGCACGGGTTCCGGTTCTTCCCCGGCTTCTACCGGAGCCTGCCCGACACGATGCGGCGGATCCCCCTGGAGGGCTCGTCCTCGGGCGTGGAGGGCAACCTGCGGGAAGCGCCGCAGATGCTGTCCGCACGGTCGGGGCGGATCGGCGAGACGGTCGCCGACGTGTCCCTGGCCACCGGCCCGAGGACACCCCTGCAGATCCTCCGCGCCCGGGGCATGAGGCTGGGCGCCGAGGGCGAGCTGAACGAGGAGCTGCTGTACTTCGCCAACCGCATGCTGGTCTACATGACCAGCAGCGCCGAGCGGCGGCTGGGACAGTGGGAACGGACCTCCTGGTGGGACTTCACGGCCGCGGACGGCGCCTCCGAGGAGTACCGCAAGGTGTGCGTCGTCGGGGCGACCCGCACGGTGGTGGCGGCCAGGGCGGAGGTGTGCAGCGCGCACACCGTCGGGGGGTTCCTGGAGGCCTTCGGCTACGGGTTCCTGGGCCGGGGCGAGGCGCAGGCCGCCGACCGGGTCCTGAACGCCCCGACCAGCACGGCCTGGATCGACCCCTGGGTGCGGCACCTGGACCGGCTCGGGGTGCGGCTCGAACTCGGCTGGCGGGTGGAGCGCCTGAGGGTGCGGGGGCGCGCCGTCGTCGGCGCGGTGCTGCGCGGCCCGGGCACCCGGCGGCGGGAGGTGGACGCCGACTGGTACGTGTGCGCGCTCCCCGTCGACCGGATCGGGGCGCTGCTGGAACGCGGCCTGGCCGAGGCCGACCCCGAGCTCAAGAAGACGGCGGGCCTGCGTACCGACTGGATGGTCGGCCTGCAGTTCTACCTCACCGAACCCACCCCGATCACCCGCGGCCACGTCATCTACCAGGACTCCCCGTGGGCGCTGACCTCCATCAGCCAGGCCCAGTTCTGGGACACCGACTTCCGCGCCACCTACGGCGACGGGACGGTCGCCGACTGCCTGTCGGTCGACATCTCCTCCTGGGACACCCCCGGCATCCTCTACGGCAAGCCGGCCCGCGAGTGCACCCGGGCCGAGGTCGTCGCCGAGGTCTGGGCCCAGCTCACCGACGCCCTCGACGACGGGCGTCGGCGGACCCTCCACGAGGGTCTGCTCCACTCCTGGCACCTGGACCCGGCCGTCAGGAACCTCGACGGCCCCGGGCCCGCCACCAACGACGAGGCCCTGCTGATCAACACCACCGGTTCCTGGGAGCTGCGCCCGACGGCGGAGACGGCCGCGGTGAACCTGTTCATGGCCGGCGACTTCGTCCGCTGCCCGGTCAACCTGGCCACGATGGAGGGCGCGAACCAGAGCGGCCGGGCGGCGACGAACGCGCTGCTGCGGGCCGCCGGCCACGGCGGCGAGCCGGCCGTCGTCCACGCCCTGTACGAGGCGGAGGAGCTCCGCCGGCTGAAGGAGGTGGACGCCGCGCTCTACCGGCAGGGCAGGGCGCACATCCTCGACACCCCGCCGCCGTGGTCCTGCCGTACGGGGGACAGCCGCTTCAGTACGACCGGTTGACGATCAGTTCGCAGAGCGCGTCGAGGTCGTCGACGGCCCCGGGCACCGTGCCCGGTTCGTCGATGAGCTGCCGCAGCCGGCGCCGGGCCTCCTCCGCGTGCCCGGCGGCGCGCTCCACCGTCCAGTGCCGGCCGCCGGCTTCCTCCACCAGCAGGGCCAGCGCCGCCGCCTCGGCGCGGTCCGGGGCGGCCGGCAGGGAGTAGCGGCGGGCCAGTTCGTCACCTGCCGCGGTGTCCGAGGCCATCGCGGCGACCACCGGTACCGAGAGCTTGCGCGCCCGCAGGTCCGCGAAGACCGGCTTTCCGGTGACCGCATCGTCGCCCCAGATCCCCAGCACGTCGTCCACCAGCTGGAACGCCATCCCCAGGTCGTGGCCGAACGCGGCCAGGGCCTCGACCTGCGCCGGCCCGCCGCCGCCGTAGAGGGCGCCCAGCCGGCAGGCACAGGAGATCAGGGACGCCGTCTTGCCCGACACCATCTCCAGGCACTCGGGCAGTCCGATGCGCGGCTCACCCTCGAACAGCACGTCCAGGCCCTCACCCACCGCGAGCTGGACGAGCGTGTCCAACAGGGCCGCCGTGGCCTCGCCCGCGACCGCCTCGCCTGAGAACGCCCCGCCCGCGACCGCTTCGCCGCCGGGGCCTGTGAGCACCTCGAACGCCACCATCAGCAGCGCGTCGGCGGACCTGGTCGCGGCGGCAGGCCCGAACACCTCCCAGGCGGAGGCGCGGTGGCGACGGACCGCATCGCCGTCCAGGACGTCGTCGTACAGCAGCGACAGGTTGTGCACCAGCTCCACCGCCACGGCGGCGGGTGCCGCGAGGTCCGGCTCCCCTCCCACCGCCCGGGCGCAGCTCAGGGTCAGGGCCGCCCGGACGTTCTTGCCGCCGCGCCCCCCAGCCGGGGACCCGCCGGACCATCCGAAGTGGTACGCCGCCACCTCCCCGAGCGCACCGCCCAACTGCCCGACCCAGTGCCGCAACTGCGGTTCGCAGGTGGCTGCCGCGCCCCGCAGCAGCGACTCGGCCCGCGTACGATCCGACAACACCCGGCCCACCCCGTTCCCCCGGCCGTCCCCGCCCCAGGCGAGCCTACGCGACCGCCCGGGCGTGCTGCCCCTCGCCGAACAGGCCGGCCCGGTGCCCGGCGCTCCCGCCCCGCCCGGGGACACCGCCCCCGGTGTCGTCAGCGACCGGACGACCGGACGACCGCGCGCCGGGCGGACCCCGGCGCGCGGCCGCTCGGCTCAGTGGCGCGGACGGCGCCGGGAGGCGAGGACCACGGCACCGCCGACCACCAGCAGGAACGCCGAGGCGCCTGAGACCCGGGGGAGACCGGGCCCGGCTCCGGTCTCCGGCAGTTCCCCGCTCGGAGACGGATGCGGGACCCGGGTCGGGGTCGGGGTGGGAGCCGGTGTCGGCGTCGGACGCGGAGTGGGCGACCCGGAGGGCGAGGGGGACGGTGACGGAGACGGCGTGGGCGTGGGCGTGGGCGTGGGCGTGGGCGACGGGCTCGGCGAGGGCGAGGGCGAGGGCGACGGTGTGGGCGTGGGGGACGGGCTCGGCGACGGCGTCGGGGTGGGTGAGGGCGTGCCCGCCCGGCAGCTGACCTCGACCTCGCCCAGGCGCAGGTTCGTCACCTCCCCCTGGTAGAGCTGGTTGCCGCCGGTGTCGTTGAGCGTGCCCCGGACGTCGATGTCGAGCCAGGCCTCCGCGGTGTCCTGCCGGTTCTGTGCGGCCGGGTCCTGGTGGGGCGCGACGGTCACGGTGAGGGTGCTGGGTCCGATCTCGGGCCTGTCGAGGTCGGCGCCGGTGACGGCGAGGGTGGAGGTGCCGATGGGGACGAGCTGCCCGAGGACGGTGATCTGGCCGGCGTCCGTCCGGTTGTAGGCCAGGGCGTAGGGCCCGACGGGCGGCGGCACGCACTCGGCGTAGGAGTCCATGGAGGCGACCGTGCCGCTGGGCGCGATGCGGATCAGGTCCTTGCTGCCGAGCCGGACGACGAGGTCGGTGAGCTGGGCCTGGGCGTAGTACTTCGCGGCGTCGGCGGCGGTCCGGGTCGTCATGGTGCTGATGGTGATGCGGCTGAGCATGCCGTCCGGGTCGCTGAAGTCCCCGTCGTCGGTGTCGCCGACGAACGTGCTGAGCGCCGTGCCGTAGGTCCCGCTGTACGGGGTGAAGCCCAGGGGCGGCACCGAGGGGGTGGTCAGCTGCACCAGCTTCGCGCCGGCGAGCGTGCCCGGTGGGAGCACTGCCGCTGCGGGGGTCTGGCCCTGTCCGAGGAGCACCACGCTGGCGAGGCCGGCGGCCGTGACCGCCCCGGCGACGGGGAACGCCGCCCTGCGTACGAAATCGTCCATGCGGCAGCAGTAACAGCCCCGCGGCGAACCGCCGGACAGGCTCGGCGTCCCGAACCCGTTCGGCCGCCGGAGCTCCCACCGGCGGCCTAACCAGGCGCGGGCCCGCGTCGGCCCGGCCCCCCTTCTCCTGGCGCCCTCCCCGTCCGCCTCGCGCCCCGGAGGCCGGACGCCGCCCCGCCGGGACCGGCCGGGCCCCGGCCGCTCGGCTGCGGGCCGGGCGGCCCCGGTCCATGTGCACGCCGTTCACCTGTACGGCGCAGCGCGCCCGGCCGTCGGTGGCCCGGCCGGTCCCGGCGGGGTGCGATGGCAGTACCGGAAGGACCTGCCGGCCGGCGGGGGCGAGCGGCCGTTGATCACGACCGGCGCCGAGGCGGGGTGAACCGCCCGCCCACCGGGGAAGGGAGCCGAGGATGTTCGGCGAACGACGGGCCCGCCACCGGGCCAACAACGCCTTCGACGACGGCGAGGGCGTCACCCGCTACCGCATGCAGCAGAAGGTCTTCTCCATCGGGGACGACTACTGGATCGACGACGAGGCCGGTGACCACGTTTACAAGGTCAACGGAAAGGCACTGCGCCTGCGCCGGACGTGGGCCATCGAGGACCGCGAGGGCCACCGGGTCGCCGCCGTGCAGAGCCGGCCGATGCGGATCAAGGACTCGATGGAGATCGAGGACGCCGACGGCCACCGGATCGCGCTGGTCAAGAAGGGCCTGGTGGGGCCGGTGCGGGACCACTGGCGGATCAAGCAGGAGGAGGGCGGCGACCTGACCGTCCACGGCAACATCGTCGACCACGAGTACACGATCGAACGGGACGGCTACAAGGTCGCCGAGGTCTCCAAGAAGTGGTTCCGGCTGCGCGACACCTACGGTCTCGGCATCGGGCCCGACACGGACCACGCCACCGTTCTGGCCGCCGCCATCGCCATCGACGCCATGGCCCACCCCGGCGACTGACCGCCCGCGGCCGAGGACGCTCCGAACGGCTCGGCGCGGGCGAAGACGATCAGGGTCCGGTCGGTCGCAGCCGCCGGCGTGCGGGTCGCGCGCACGGATCACCGAAAGGGTTCGGGACGTGTCCAGAGGGGGCCCCAGGGCGCCCCCGAAGTCTCCTCCGGGCCGTGCGGTCAGGCGCGGGCTTCGGCGCGGGTCCGGCGCCGGGGGAGTTCCACGACCTGGGTGCCGGCCGCACGGAGGAACTGTGCGACGGAGTCCGCGGTGGCACCCTCCAGGGAGAAGACCCAGAGGCCGGGCACCAGCACCGTGTCGACCAGACCCTTGGAGGCCCGGGCGAGCAGAATGCGCAGCTGGGGGCGCAGCGCGGAGGACGAGGTGCCGTTGTCCAGGTAGAGCCTGGGGGTTCCGAGGCCGAGCTGCTGGGCGTGGTCCTCCAGCGCCCACCGGTGAGCGGCCATGTCCCAGTGGTCGTAGGGGTAGCAGCGCAGGTAGACCGCGCTGCTCCCGATCAGGGTGGGCTGCTCGGGGGTGATGGTCATCGTCGCTCCTCGCCGGTACGGCAGGCGTGTGGCGCATGCCGCCGGGCGGTGCCCTGGACGGCTCGGTGCGCGATGGCCGCGCATTCGTCCGGGGTGGGATCGGCTACGGCCAGGTGTCACACGGTGGCTTCGGGTGAGGATGGCGACGGGGTGTGTGCGACCTCGGGAAGTGCCTTCCATCATGGAGCGGCGGAGCGGATATGTCTATACCAATGGGGCGTGCGCGGAACGGTCGGTGCACACCGGTCCCGCTCCGCAGCCGCCGGCCCCCTACTGCCCGCCGGTCCATCGGCGCGGCACGCCGTCCTGACCGGACCGGCACACCCCACCCCCGGCGCGGACGCTGACATTCTCCTTCGTCCCGACCTGCTCACAGACGGGGGAGGGCCGTACCCGGCCGGCTCGTCGTACCGGGTACTTCTGCTGTTCGGGGTGCAGCGGTGGACGGCCCCCAGGTCGGACCGCCCGAGTCCAGGGCTGTGACGACGGCAGCTGTGCGCAAGTACGCGGAGGTCCTGGCCGTCGTCGCCGCGCCGAAGCTCCTGCCGGCTGTCGGCGGACTGACCCCGCACGCCGGGCCCGACCCGTACAGGGGCCTGGCCGAGAGGCTGCTGCGCGAGCGCCGCCTCGGCATCTGACCGACGAGTTGGGCGGCCGTGCGGGGTCAGGCATCACCCAACGTCACTCCGAGGCGGTGTCCGCCTCGTCCAGCGCAGCAGCACGCTTCTCCTCCTCCTTCTCGGAGAGGGCGTAGTCGTTGGTCGGCTTGACGATGGTGTGCGTGATGACCTGCCCGCTGATCTGCTTGGTCTCCAGCCTCTGCTGACCTTCTGCCATTTTCTTGCTCCTTCTCCCGTGTCCGGTACGTCTGTCCTCCGGCATGTTCCCACTCGGGAGCACTGCGTAACGAGATGATGACGAGACACCGGTGAACCCGTCGGCTCGAACCGATCACCCGAACCGTCCGCGCTGACCGGCGTCAGATAGCCGCGAGCCTGGACGGCGCGGTTCGGGTGCTGCGGATGAGGTTCTCGCGTTCGTCCAGGGCCGTCTCGTCGAGGGTGTCGGCGAAATCCGCCGCCGTGTCGTCCTCGAAAGGGCCGATGCCCCAGGTGCCCATGCTGATCTCCTCGTGTCGCCGTTCTGCGATCCGTTCCGGCGATCGGCGGTTGGCGGTCGTCGATCAGCTGTCATGCGGTGCGGATGGCGGCCGCGGGGTGTCGCGGTGTCCGGACGAGGGTAGCGGCGGCTGCGGCGATGTAGAGGATCTGGAGGAGGGTGCGCGGGCCGAGGGGGTCTCCCTGGGCGGTGTTCCTGCGGGCGGCGGAGACGTTGGCAGGGAACACGGCGATCATGAGGGTGATGAGTCCGCCGGCGGCCCATCGCGCGGTGGCGGGGATGATCAGGCCGATCGCTCCGGCGGCTTCGAGCAGGCCGGTGATCGTCACGAGCAGTCCGGCGCGGGGCATCCACGGCGGGACCATGTCGACGAGGTCGGGCCGCAGGGCAGGGGCGAAGTGCGCGATCGAGGTGAGCAGGAACATGGCCACCAGCCCGGCTCGCAGGGCGGGCTGCCAGCCGGCGAGCGCGTCCGCTCCCAGTAGACCGGCCAGTCGGGCCGCGGTGAACCCGACGACCAGCGCGATCAATGGCTCCACCGGAGCGCTCCTTCCAGCAGGTGCTTCCCGGCGACGCGCGCCCGCCCGCTTCGTCCGTCCTCCAGTCCACCACCGGGCACGCACGCCCGCCACTGAGAGCGCGCCCGGCGCGTCGGCCGTGGTTGTTCGTCCCCGCGGGCCCGCGCTGGTCGAACACCACCAGGCGGTAGTCCTTGAGAACGGGCTCCAGCCTGGTTGCCGTCCGCTTGATCGCGGGGCCGCCGGTGAGGAAGAGCAGATTGCCGCTGGGCGCGGTGGGCGTAAGATCGATCTCTTCAGTGGTCAATGGAGGTAGTGTGACTAATTTGGCCAGAGGGTTTTCAATGCGTTCGGTAGAGGATTTCATCGCTGCGGCCGGTCGTTCCGGAAAATTCTCGGAGATTGATACGGTCGAGGCTGTCGCGAATCCTCGGGTGGTTGATATTCATCTGGAGCACTCTGCTGGACACGAGTTCATCGTGATGGTGCGAGAGGACAGGGGTGAGGCCCGGATCCTCTTCGAGGACTACCTGTTCGATGCCGTCCCTGTCCATAGGGTCCTGGAGTTTCTGGACCTGATTGCAAGCTGTGAAGTCGTCCTCGCGCTGAACCGGTCCGGGCGCCTGCTGTCTTTGACGGTCTCCTTGCCCGAGGGCGACTGGATTGACAGGCGGACTTATGCCAATGACTTTTCGGAGTGGGAGAGGAGCGTTGGAGAGCGTGGCTAGCACTCCGCAGGAACCCGAGACTTTGTCTGATCAGAGGACGTGCAGTGAGTTTAGTGGGCTAATTCCTGCCAAGGGATGCTTCTTCCGGGGCCGCCTCTTGGTGACGCGCGGCTCATGTTGGTAGCGAGGGAGTAATGAGGGCGGCGAGGTGGCGCACCTTCCTTTACGGCGAGCCCGAGGCGACCTGGCGCGAACGCGCACCGAACGCGCACCGAACGCCGAGGACGTCCTCAAGGCTCACACCGAGGTCGTAGCCCCGGCTGAGTACAGATGAACGGGGCCAGGACCGGGCGGCTCAACGGAAGGCGGAGGCACTCTCCGAAACCCACTGACGGAATGGCCTGGCCGGGGAGCCGGTGACCCGCGAGACCGTGTCGCGCACCTTCAGCAGCTCGTCGTTGACGTCCCCGCCTGTCACATCGAGCACCGCATCCGCGGCCTCGTCTCCCAGGAACGCGGCCATGTGACGGTGGGCCTCCTCCCTGTTGATCTCAACGAACGGCACCTCCCGCTCCAGTACTGCCGCGATGACCTCCAGCTGCTGACGGGCGGTCACCCGCTCCGGACCGGTCAGGGCGTACGTCCGGCCTTGGTGGCCGGACTCGATCAGTGCCACTCGCGCCACCGACGCGATGTCCGCGGGGTGGATCGTGGGGAGCCCGATGTCCGCGTACGGCACCCTGACCGGTTGGTGCTCGCGGATGGACGCCGCCCACCACAGGGCGTTCGAGGCGAACTGCGTCGGCCGCAGAATCGTCCAGGCCATGCCGCTGTCCCTGAGTAGTCGCTCGACAGTCAGGTTCTCGTCGGCGGGGCCCAGGTGCGGATGGGTCTGGACGGTGATGGACGACACGAGCACCACGTGCTCCACACCTGCCTGCCGGGCGGCGTCGAGGATGTCGGCATCCGGGCCCATGCGCGACACGAGGAACAGCGAACGCACCCCCTCCAGTGCAGGCTTGAGCGAAGCAGGCTCGGTGAAGTCGCCCTCAACGGCCTCGACCCCTTCGGGGAACGAGGCCCGCGTGGCATCGCGAGTGAGACCTCTCAACGGCCCGGCACCGCAAGCGTGCAGATCCTTCAGCAGAGCACTTCCTATGTTCCCGGTGGCTCCCGTTACGAGGATCATGAGCGCCTTCTCCCGTCGTCAGATGATCAGCTGGAGGACACGCTAGAAGCTCAATCGCACTTCAGGTCAAGGAGAGTCCGGACGGGTTCGTGCTGCTGGGCACAGACATGCAGGCCTCGGTACTCGGCTGGGCACTTCACCGAGGACGTCGGCCGTCCACCGTCCCGATGGACGGCCGACCCAGGAGACCTCCGGACGAGCTCACCCGCCCGAGGTCCTCCGAGCCTGGCGCCACCTCGACCGGCTCGCCCGTCGTCGCGACCATAGGATCCAGCACGCCTTCGACCTCGTCCGGAAGATCATCGACGAGTGGTCCGCCGGTGGCATGTCGTGAGAACTCGGGCGGTGGTGGACCCGCCGTCCTGACCACATCGAGCTCCACTTCGCCGGAACGAAGACCCCCTTCGAGGGCCCCTTCGCCCGGCATCCTTTTCCCGAGACCGAGGTGCTGACGGACGTGATCCTCGACCCGCCGACGGAGGCCGTCGACCCCGAGGAGCTCTATCTGGCCGCGACGGCAGAGCCGAGCTGAGCCGGGGATTCGCGCGGATCTGCACCACCCGCCGCCGCCAGGACCCGCTCTGCCTACGCTTCTGCCACCCCCACAGAGCCCGGAAAGGCTCCCGATCAGCCGTCGGACTTGTGACCAGCTCGCTGCCAGGCACTGATTGTCCTCACTTCGGCCCCCGCGTCCGGCCCGGGCGGGTAGCTTGCCGGTATGACGAGTGATGATATTCCCGTGACGGTAGAACAGATCGGCGCCGCCCTGGCCGCGTTGGGCGTCTATGAGGGCAACAACACGCCGGTCGAGCACGCCGAACGGGCCGCGCAGTTCGCCAGCCCCGACGTCTACCGGCTGCGTCTGCTCAACACCCTGCTGGGCGCGGTGCAGGGACAGGCGAAGCTCGCCGACGAGGCGGAAGAGGACGGCGAGGACCTCTTCACCGCATGGTTGGAGCAACTGAACGGGGCTGGAGCCGGGGACGACCCGGTCAGGCAGATATCGTTCCTGGGCTGGCAGGTCCGGCGGGTGGGAATCCCGCTCTTCCTCCTCGCCAACGATCCGGACACCGGGGCCATCGTGGACGCGGCCGCGAAGGCTGCCGAGGCGCTGCACATCATGCTGGGGGTGATCGGCACACTTGAGGAGGCGGACCCGGCCGTCGACTTCGTCAACATCATCAACCAGGGCGGGATGCTGAGGGCGGGCCGAGAGCTACTGGTAACCGCTCTCGACAACACCGACACCGCGCTGGACACGTTCAAGTAGGTCGGCCCGTAGCGGCCCCGGCCCGGCCTGGCCTGGCCCAGGCCCCGGCCCCGGTCGGCCGGGGCCGCCTCCGGCGGCACGCCCCGGACCAGGTCCGGGGCGGCCGTGGCCGGGCCGTCCACGGGCCGGGAGGTCGCCCGGGCTTCTACGCGGCGGGGCCCGGGTGGAAGGGTACGGCGACGTCCATGACGTGCTCGCCCGGCTCGGCGGTGGCCCAGTTCGGGTAGTACACCTCCCGGTTGGAGGCGCTGCGGGTGTGCCCGTGGCCGGTGAGCCAGGCACCGACGGCGTCGTGGACGGCGGCGCCCGACGCGGGAGCGTCGTCGCGCTTCGTCAGTGCGGTGTACGCCTCGCGGTGCGCGGCCTCGATGCGAACCCCGATGTGCCCTGCCGGTTCGACCGGACTGTCGGTGGGGGCGCAGACTTCGACCGGGCCTTCGGAGTCGTCGTCCACCAGCCCGTGGTAGACGGCGAAGAGCGGTCCGGACAGGCAGGCGTTGGCACGCCGCAGGTGGGTGAGGAGCAGTTCGGCCGCTTCGGCGAGGAAGGCCGGCAGGTGCGCGGCGTTCACGTGCCGTTGGATGCTGAGCACCTTCTGCTCGGGGACGTCCCGTTCGGCGATCTCGTACATGGTCTGCGGCCTTCCTGCCAGGACCGCCCGGGTGTAGGTCACCGTGTCGCGGCGGGTTGCGTGTGTGCGCGCCTGTTCGTGCCAGTACGCGTCGAGCAGGGGGACGCGATCCGCTGCGTCCGCGTCGAGTACCGCGGCGATCCGCGCCAGTGGCATCCCCAAGGCGCGCAGCAGCGCGATGTGGCGGGCGCGTTCCACCTGGGTGGAGCCGTAGCGGCGAAGCCCGGTGCGCGGTTCGACGTGGGCGGGCGGCAGCAGCCCCCGTGCGTCGTAGAGCCGCAGTGCCTTGGGGCTGAGCCGGGTCGCGGCGGCGAGTTCCCCGATGGTGATCGTCTGTTCCTGCACGCGGATCACTGTGCCCCCTGCCCCAGGGGCAGGAGCAAGTCCACCACCGGGCGCGGCGCCCCCTCGGCTCCGGACGCCCGGGTCGGGAGGCGGAGGCGTGGGATGCGGCCCCGGATGCGGGGCGTCGCCGGGCACGCTCCCGGGGGCAGGGCAGGACGCTTGGTGACCGAATGATCGGGCTGAATGCCAGGCAGCCGGTCAAGGTGCGTGCTCTTGCGGCAGATCCGGTCAACTTCTGGCCGGCCTGCAGATCCACGGTGCCCAGCCGGTTTCCTGGTCCCGAACAGGCCACGAGGCCGGGGCCGACCGTCGGCCCGGGCTTCCGGGGCGGGAGGACGGACGCCACATGGTCGGCATCGACGGCGGCGGTCGCGCTGATGCGCACGATGACGCCCCGATCCCTCAGGATCACCAGGACCCTCCCGAGCAGGTACCCGAGGGCGGGGACCTCGTACCGGAGACCTCCCTGCCCAACGACCTGGTCGCCCTGATGGTGATGCACGGCGAGGCGTACTGGGAGTACGCGCGCCTGCACCTCGGCGATCCCGACGCCGCCGACGCGCTGGTCGACGACGTCTTCGCGGACCTCGCCGCCAACTGGGACCTGGTGCTGCGCCAGGAGAACGCGGGGCAGTTCTGCTGGGGTGTGCTGCGGGCGACGGTCGACGACACGCCGGAGCGTGTCGTCCGGCCGTCGGCCTTCACCTCCGCCGCGTTCGCGTTCGCCATGGCCGACGCCCGGGAGGCGTTCCGGGCGCTGGAGAGCGGGATCGGCCTGTTCGCGGCGATCGGCGACCTGCCGGACAGGCAGCACGACGTGGTCGTACTGACCTACGTGCTCGGCTATCCGGTCGTCACCGCCGCACGGATCATGGGTATCACCAAGAGCGGGGTGTACAGCCTGCGCCGCGACGCACGCCGCCGGCTCGCCTCGGCGCTGGGTCTGGACGAACAGAGCGCCGTGACGGCGGAAGAGCAGTGATCGACATCCACGGCGCCGTCGACGCGCAGTCCGGGGCCGTCCGCGAGGCCTCGGACCCGGGCCCGGCCTGGTCGCCACTTGCGGCAGTGCGTCTGCCGCAGCCCGAGGCCAGGGGCCGGGCCTCCGCCTGTCTCGACGGCGCGCCGGCCAGGGTCGCGGCGCGCCTGGCGGCGCGGACGCGGGCCTCGCAGCGGCCTTTACCGTCGGTCGCGGTCCGTCTGGACCGGGCCGGGTTCGAGCTGCTGGCGCTGTGTCACCTGGTGCTGGAGGACGCCCGGTCGCCGGGGTGGATCGCGGCGCTGACGGACGCGCCGGAGATCGAGCCGTACGGGGCGCTCGTTCTCGGAGCGCTGTGCCACCTGGCTGTCCACGAGGGGGAGGACGAGGACGGCGCGGTCATGCGCCGGGCGCTGGCGGACGGGTCGCGGACGTGGTGGCAGCTCGGGGCCGGGGCAGGATGCTTCCAGGCCGCCTACGCCCTCGCCTGTCTGTGTGCCGGGAGGGGGGACCAGCGCGAGGCGCGGCACTGGCAGGACCAGGCCCGCCGGCTGGCGGGGGTGCGGGACGTGCGTTCGGCGGTCCTGGCCGCCTTCGCCGGGTTCCGGCCCGGCCACGGCCTGTGCGCCGACGTCCGCCAGGCACTGGCGGCCCTGCCCACCAGCCACGACCCGGACTTCGGGCGCGCACCCGCGATCGATCCCGACGTGCTGGCCGCGGCACTCCACCGGCACCGCACCGGCGCTTGCTGCCGACCCGCGCTGCCGTAGCGGGCTGAGGACGAGGGGACAGCGGCCAGCCACGGTGGCCGGCCACTCGGCGCGCCACGGAACCACGTGCGCCACGGACCCGGGCACGGGGACCGGCGGCGCGGTGACGATGACGGGGATCGAGCGAGACGGTGCCCGGTTCCTGCCCGTCTACGGTCACCGCACGGTCCACGGCATCACCCTCACGGCGCCACCGCAGGACGTCTGGGCGGTGTTGCACGCGGTGACGCTGGCCGACCTGCCGTCCCGGTCGCGAAGCAGACCCTGAAGGACCCGCCGACGGCGCCTCGTCCGTCAGCACCGCGGCGAACACCGACTTCGGCCCCGCGGGATCTTCACCGCGCCGATCGACGTCGACTGACCCGCCCCTACCGGGCGGGAGTCCCCCCGGGTGTGACTGGTCGAGGGTGGATCCTGTCCCCGGGGCGGGTCAGTCGATCTGGTCCGGCACACTGGCGCCAACACCGAGGGAGGGGAGCAGATGATGCACCCGGCGATCGTTCGCCTGACCCGGATGGTTTCGACCCCAGACCGCGTTTGAGATCTGTCGTGTCCCCTTGCTGGGGCGTTCGTTGAGCTCACCGTGAGTGGTGTTGGGGGTGGGTATCCGTCGGACCTGGCGGATGAGCAGTGGGCGCTGGTGGAGCCGCTGCTGCCGCCGGCGCGGGTGGGTCCGAAGGGCGGTCGGCGGGAGAAGCACCCGCGGAGGCGGATCGTCGACGCGATCTTCTACGTGGTCCGCACCGGGTGTGCCTGGCGGCAGTTGCCGAAGGACTTCCCGCCGTGGCCGACGGTGTACTGATACTTCACCTGGTGGCACGACGACGGCACCGTCGAGCGGATCCATGACGCTCGGCGCGGCCGTGTCCGGGAGGCGGACGGCCGTGACGTGGAGCCGAGCGCGGGCCTGATCGACTCGCAGTCCGTCCGCACCGCCGACACGGTCCCCGTCGAGACCAGGGGCTTCGACGCGGGCAAGAAGGTGAAGGGCCGCAAGAGGTTCATCGTCACCGACACCCTCGGCCTGCTGCTGGCCGTCCACGTCGTCGCGGCGAGCATCCAGGACCGCGACGGCGCGAAGCGGCCATTGCTGTGGACCCGGCTCGACCACTCCGGCGTCAAGAAGGTCTGGGCCGACCAGGGCTTCGCAAGCCGCCTGGTCGAATGGACCCCCAGATCCTCGGCCGCGACCTGGAGATCGTCCGCAAGGACCCCGACCAGCACGGCTTCCAGGTCCAGCCCAAGCGATGGGCGGTCGAGCGGACATTGTGCGCCACGAGGCGCTCTGTTTGTATCCCCGGTTCAACCGGGAGGAACTCGGAAGGAGGTTCCTGGGCCGGATGACTCACCTGGATCCGAAAGGTGAAGGGGACAACAGCATGTCAGAAAACCGGTGACCGGGCCCAGTTGTCAGGGACGGTGCGCCGGGCGGCCCGCGCGATATGGCGAAGACTGGATTGTTTGAATCCCAATCTCCAGAAGATGCAAGTTCCCATCCGTCGGAAAGGCAGCTGAAACCGACGCCGCACCCTGCAACGGCTTCGAAGGTTTGGCCGGTGCAACTTCCGGGGGCGGAGCGATGTCCAGCGAGGACATTCAAGGAGATGAGTGGGGCGCCTAAGTCGCGCTAGAACGTACAGACAGAGACGAACGTGGGATCGCCTACGGGACGCGAGTCCTATGGCGACGGAGGCCCCGTAGTAGTCGCCGGAGTCACGCCCGGCCAGGGAGGACGGGAAAGCCGTCCACATCGGGCGAAGGGGGCCAGGTGATTCGGACACCCGGATATGGGGAGGTATGCGAAATGCAGAGCGCCGCAACGGTGCTGGGTGTCCTGCGTGAGCGCGGCAGGCGCCACCTGCCGTGCGACGAACTGTATCGACAGCTGTTCAACCCGCAGTTGTATCTGCTGGCCTACGGACGCATCTACGCCAACCACGGCGCGATGACGCCCGGGGTCACGCCGGAGACCGTGGACGGCATGTCCCAGCGGAAGATCGGCCGGATCATCGAGGCGATGCGCCACGAGCGCTACCGCTTCAAGCCGGTCAGGCGTGTGCACATCCCGAAGAAGAATGGGAGCACGCGCCCACTGGGGCTGCCGACCTGGTCGGACAAGCTCGTCGGCGAGGTGGTCCGCCTGTTGTTGGAGACGTACTACGAGCCGACGTTCTCCGACCGGTCACATGGATTCCGTCCCCGACGGGGCTGCCACACCGCACTGCGGGAGGTGGCCCACACCTGGACCGGGACGTCCTGGTTCATCGAAGGGGACATCGCCGACTGCTTCGGCAGCCTGGACCACCAGGTCCTGCTGTCGATCCTCGGTGAGAAGATCCGTGACCAGCGGTTCCTGCGGCTGGTGCGCAACATGCTGACAGCCGGATACCTGGAGGAATGGAAATGGGGAGCCACGCTCTCCGGAGCGCCGCAAGGCGGAGTGGCTTCCCCGATCCTGTCCAACATATATCTGCACCGGTTGGACGAATTCGTCGAGACGGTTCTGATCCCGGAGTACACCCGTGGAGAGCGCCGGGCCAGAAACCCGGCGTATCTGGAGTTGCAGAATCTGCTGGCAAAAGCCCGCCGGCGCGGCGACCGGGCCCAGGCCCGGACGCTGCGTCAGCGGATGGTGAGCCTGCCGAGCGCGGATCCCAACGATCCGTCATATCGCAGGCTTCGCTATGTCCGCTATGCAGATGACCACCTCCTCGGATTCACCGGACCGAAAGCCGAGGCCGAGCAGATCAAGCACCGCCTGGCCGAGTTCCTGCGCGATGAACTCATGCTGGAACTCTCCCAGGAGAAGACGCTGATCACCCATGCCCGCACCCGGGCAGCGCGGTTTCTCGGCTACGAGATCACGACCCAGCACAACGACACGAAGAAGACCGGCCGCTACCGCAGGGTCAACGGTCAGATCGCCCTTCGTGTCCCAAGGGACGTGATCAAGGCCAAGTGCGAGCCCTACCTGGTTCGCGGCACGCCCGCGAAGCGAACGGAACTGACCAATGGCAGCGATCACGCGATCGTGGCCACGTTCGGGGCCGTCTACAGGGGCATCGTCCAGTACTACCTGCTCGCCGGAGACGTCTTCCGGCTGCACCGGCTGCAGTGGGTCATGGAGACTTCCATGCTCAAGACCCTTGCAGGCAAGCACCGTTCGACCGTGTCGAAGATGGCCGCCAAGCACAAGGCCAGGATCGACACACCCAACGGGCCCCGAGTCTGCTTCGAGGCCCGGATCGAGCGGAAGAACAGGCAGCCGCTGGTGGCACGGTTCGGTGGGATCCCTCTCCAGCAGCAGCGGTCGGCGAAGATCACCGACCGTCGGCCTGTCTGGGTGGACTATCCGCAGAAGGAGCTGATCACCCGGCTCCTGGCGGACACATGTGAGGTCTGCGGGGCCACCGGTGATGTCCAGGTGCATCACGTCAGGGCCCTTGCCGATCTTGCCCGTGCCGGATGGCCGCCGTCCGACTGGGCGCGCGTCATGCTCGACCGGCGGCGCAAGACCCTTGTGGCCTGCGCTGCCTGCCATGACCGCATCCACGAGGCACGAACGGCCGGATTACACACGCCGTGATCACTGGAGAGCCGGATGACCAGGAAACTGTCATGTCCGGTTCGGCGGGAGGCCGCGCGAAAAAGGACCTGCCACGGGCAGGTACCTCGCCGCGCGGCCGACCCAACCGCATGGCTCACCGCCCACCGGCGCCTCGCCCGCGACTACGAGACCAGCCCGGCCCACTCCGAGACGATGATCCGCTGGGCGATGATCGGCATCATGCTCCGCCGACTCACCCGGGGCCGTGCCGCGGCGCGTCCTGGCCCGCGACCGCTCGTGCGGCGACCTTCGTAGACAGCCTGTCGGCACCTCACTGACGGCAGCTGCTGTCGGCGAGCTACAGAGCCAAGAACTCCTCAACCTCGCGTTTCAGGGCAGGCGGCACGTCGGCCAACTGCGAGACGATCAGGCGGACATCCCGCCGGAGTTCGGGGCACTCGGTCCAGGCCTTCGTACTCCTGGTGAGCACGGCTGCCAGCAGATCGCCCTCGTACATGTCGCCTTCCGCCAGTGGGTCGCCCCACAGGACCTCCACCGCCAGCGGCAGGAGATAGGCAAGACCGATGTCTTGCCTGATCAGCAGCCGCAGGTCCTCGACCGTCAGGCCGCCGATCGGCTTGCGCCGAAGCTCGCGAGCGGTCGCCATCAGGCGGGTTTCGCCGCCCGATGGGGCCAGCCAGCGGTCACGCTCAAGCTCCTCACGAGAGCGGTCACGGTCCACGAGTCGAGTCACCGCCCGATCGTCCCACGTCAGATCTCAAAACGCGGTCTCAGATGCCCAGGGCGACGACGTTGACTGGAGTGAACTCGCGCGGACGACGGGATTGGAACTTCCGGTCGACTATCGAGACTTCGTGGTGGTCTACGGAGGTGGCGAACTGAATGAGTACCTCGCGGTTCGCACACCATCGGTGAATGGTTCGCCATCGGGCAGGTTGCTGGACGGATTGGGGTTCGAACCGCGGGACGAGCCACTGTCTGGGGGCGGAGGTCCTTCGCCGAGCCTCTCGGAGGCACGGCTGCTTCCCTTCGCAACTACCATCAATGGGGATGTGGTGTTCTGGATATGCGAGTCGGTCGACCCCGAGACCTGGGAGATCGTTGTCTTCAAGCGGCAGCCAGTGTGTGGAACCGACCCGTGGACCTGGTTCGAGGTCGGGTTCGGGGAGTTTCTCGTAGGTCTTCTCGACGGCACAGTGCCGAACCCTTTCAGTGATGGCTCCTGGTACGGCCTCCCGCATATTGTTCAGAACTGGAGAGAATACTGACAGAGGCGCCGGATATTCGGTCGGTGGAGACCACTCTTCGATGATCCTTTCGCTGCGCCCAACCCACTCCCGGTGCCATTCCGATTGATCGCCTGATGGCCGCCGTCGAGGAAATCCGTCGGGCCGGGACCGGAGAGCGCCCGGGCTGCATGGAGCTTGTTCTTTATGGTCTGAGCCGGTCGCGTTCGATGATGGTCTCGGGGCGTCGAATGGTTTTGCCCACGTCGTAGCGGGTGGCGGGTCGTTGGTTCTTCGAGCCGAGCGGTCTGCCGGGGCCAGGCTGGGTGGGTTTGGGCGCGCGGGCTGGGCATGGCAGGTGCGGGCGGAGGTTTCTGAACCCCCGACGGACCCGGGCCGGGGTGAGTCTGTTCGGTTCGGTCGGTCGTTCCCAGGGCCGGCGGATGTCCTCGGCGAACGGCCGGGCGAGACGGAGCTGGGTGTGTGCGACGACGATCAGCCACGTCCAGCGGTCCGCGGCTTCCGGTGTGCGGAGTTTGGGCCGGGTCCAGCCGAGAGTCTGCTTGATCATCCGGAAGGTGCGCTCCAGGTCGAAGCGTCGCAGGAATGCCTGCCAGCGCAGATCGACATCGGATCCGGTCATGCCGGTGGCGGAGGACCACAGCCACAGCGGGAGCGGGTCTCCACCGCCGGGCAGGCGGTCGACCTCCAGCCGGATCAGCGTCCCCTCGATGATGGGGAGTTCGCCGTCGTGGTCGATCCACGCGGAGCGGGTGGTGAGCCGGGGGTGGAGGCGGTCCCAGGCCATCGCCCGTGCGGTGCCGTAGCGGTCGGTGACCTGGACGGTCGCCGTGTCGGGTTCGCCCCAGGTCTCGGGTTTGGCGAAGCGGAACTCCTTGCGGTGTTCGGGGTGTCGTCCGCCCTGCGGATAGGCCGCGGCGTACTCCAGCAGAGTGGGTGTCGGCCGGCGCATGACGCGGTCCGATCGCATTCGGCCAAGGACTTCGACAGGTAGCCCGTCGAGAAGGTGGGCCAGGCGCGGGGCGTCGTAGCCGGCGTCGAAGACGACCAGGATGTTCGGATCGCCCTCGCGCCACCGCCCGCCGGCGACCAAGTCCTCGACCACTCGGCGGACCTGGCGGGCGGTGACGTCGGCGACGTCGTCCTCGGGGCCGAGCCGCACCGCGTCCAGCAACTGGCACCAGGATGTGCGGCCTTGTTCGAGGGCGGCGACGAACGAGCACGGCCAGCCCGGGATCATCAGGTGCTGGTCCCGGCCCCGGCCGAAGGTGTGGCAGAACAGCCTGTCCGCGCTGCACACGGCGTCCGGCCGCAGCCAGTTGCTCACATCCACGGCCAGGACGAGCCGGCCGTCGGCGGCCTTCGGCTGGGGCAGCCCTGCCAGCGTCCGCCGCAGCCCGTCGGCATCGAGACGGCCACGATTTAGAGCGTCGTACAGGGCCCCGTGCCCGCGCCGGTGCTCGGCGAGCAACGTCAGATCAACCGGCGCCGTCACCGACCCGTCCGCGCACAGCAATGCGTCCGCGAGCTCGAACAGTTCGTCACGCCGCGCTGTCAGACACGCGAAGAAGGCCTCCCGGAACTGTGACGCGTCCGCGAACTGATGCCGCCGGACACCATCGTGCAGCAGAGTCATGCTCACGGCCTTCGTCGAGTTCACGCGCGTCCTGGGTCGGAGCACATGATCGGGCGAAGTCCATGCCCATGTCCGGCGAACAGCCGAACGAGCGACCCCGTTCGGGTTCTGTTCGAGACTTGGAGGCGTGACGCGGCTCGTGGCCGGCGTCGGGCTCGGAGGAACCTGGCTCACTCCTCCCGCAGTAGCGCATTGACGGGCCACTCCCTGGTGGCCGAGCTGGGGTTCTCCCACCCCGGGGCTGCCCGACGGCAGCGGCGGCCCGCCCCGGCACGATGCGGTGCCCCTCCCCCTCCTGCCGCCCGCAAGCTCCCGCGTCCACGTCGCCGCCGCACTGTAGCCGCCTGCCATCAGCCGTACCGGACGGCCGTGAGCCGCGCTGATGTCCGGCGAACTCCCAGGTGGGTGACCGTGTACGGCCCTGTACTCGACACCGGACCAAAGCAGCCTTAACCCGCCCGGGTGATGTCCCGTCTGGCTGGACCCCGCAGGGGAATCGGTTCTTCACGCGCCCGGCATTTCGGGCGCGTCACTGCCCCCAAAGGAGAACCCTGATGCGTCTGCGCACCGTCGCCGTCGCCGCCCTCGGCGCCCTTACCCTCCTCGTCACCGTCCCCACCTCCGCCAACGCCGCCGACGGCGTGTTCCGCTACACCTACCGGGCCGACGGCTCCGAACACCGCGGCGAACTGGTCGATCCCAGGCCCGAGGAGTGCGTCGACGTCAAGGGAGCCACCGAGGAGGACGCTGCCTACGCGCCCGTCAACCGCACCAACGGGACCGCCGTCGCTTTCCTGGAGTTCGGCTGCGTCGGGGACGTCTACCGTGTGCTGGACCCAGGTGCCTCGGCCAGCCGGCGGCTCCACTTCCGCTCGGTGCTGTTCTCCTGAGGCCGCTGACTTCGGCGAGATGCGGGACAGTTCATCAAACGCGACCGGCTCAGACCATAAAGAACAAGTTGAGCACCTGTTTCCGATGGTATGCGAAGCGTCTCCCCGGCCCTGGAATCGAACAGAGCCCGCGTGGATGTTTGCTCTGAGTCTGGGAGAAGCTTGTTTCGGGGGAGGTGTGGGGCGTGGACGAGACCGAGACTGAGAACGAGGGCTAGGGCGAGCAGTCGCCCACGCCAGGGCCGCGTGATCTGCGGGGCAGTGATCGCCGGCGGCGGCGAGGTCTACTTCGTCGTGCGGGATTCGGCCGGGATGTTCCAGCATGGGGCGCCCGGTGTCGCGTACTGTGCGTGGCCGAATGGTCACTTTACGGTAGATGGGTCCGATGGCTATCGTCGGGTGGGCGCGGACCGGCAGGGTCCGTGAGGTGGCTCCCGGAAGGGTGACGTGCCCATGCCTTATGTGACGATTCCCGCCGATCGGATCGCGGTCCTCCAGAGCATTGTCGACAACTCTCCGCACGCGGTGCGCGGCGGCTGGTCGTGCGACGACCTCCAGGCGGAACTGGACTCCTACTTCGGCAGCGCGTTCGACGACCCGAGCGAGGGTCTCGGCTACTTCTTCCTCTTCCTCGTGGCCCTGATCAAGGGCTGCGACTTCGTCTGGGAGGAGGGAGACCCCCGGTACTGGGCGGACCCCTTCAAACAGAAGCCGTTCCTGATCGAGATGTGTCCCCCACGATGGGACGCCCGGGGGTCCAGGCTGAAGATGTACGACTCCGACGTCTCGGTCCTCATGAGCAACAACATCAACCGCGAGGGTGACTACGACCCCTCGCAGGACCCGCGCAACGCCTTCCACCTGGCCCCGGCCGGCCGTCAGCTCGAAGGCCGCGACGCCTACTACATCTTCGTCCAGGACGGGCCGCACGCGGGCAAGTCCCTCTCCGGCTACTGGAACGAGGGCGCGGAGGGCGGCGAGGGGCGGCGCTACATCCACGCCCTGGAACACGACCCCGCCACCGCGGACATGTGGACCTTCAGCGACTACATGAGTGGCCACGACAGCGGCGGAACCCAGGGACGTGCCATCGACAACTACACCGTCGACGGGACGCACCAGGGGCGCATGGACGTCACCGACGGGAAGGGCGGCCAGTACGTGCAGGTCTGGCCCGAATGGAACGGCTACTACAACCAGCTCTTCCAGCCCCGCCCCCTCAGCTACCAGTACTGACCCGGCCGGGCCGCACACCTGCGGCAGAACGCGACCGGCAGGCCTGCGGGGAGGATCGGAACGGCCAGTAGCAGGAGCGGTCAGCCGGTGGTGAGCACGGGTGTCGGCCGGTCGAGCAGTATGGCGAGCGGCCGTTCGTCGAGCCCGAGCAGTGGGCGGCCAGGATCGGTAGGGCTCTTGACCAGCACCCGGACGGGCTGAGCGGGGCTGAGCTGGCGGAGGCGACCGGTCTTCACGCCAGCCCAGATTTGGCGTGCGGTGGCAGGCGATGGCGGGCGCGGACTGGCGCTCGCGGGTGGGCCCGGACGCCGGGTCGGACGGTGAGGGGACCTGATCCGGCCGGCTCCAACGGCCTGACGGGTGCCTGGGGGCCGTGGGAGAGTGGATGGCGGCCGGCTCTTCCGGCCGGTATGGGGGTCGGTCGGCGGACCGGCTCCGACGACGTTCAGTCCCGCTGGGCCTCGTGGGAGGCCGGCTGACCGGGCCTCCGGGACTGCTGTTGGGCGATGCGCCTGGTCATCAGCGTGATCGCGGCCCAGGTGATCAGCGACTCCGAGTGCTGGACCAAGCGCTCGTAGTCACGCGCATGCCTGCGGGCGTGCATGACCCAGGCGTGCGAGCGTTCGACCACCCAGCGCCGGGGCAGGACCACGAACCCCTTCGCGTCCTTGGGCCGGCTGACCGTCTTGACCGTGAGGTTCAGGTACTTCCTCGCCCAGCCGCCCAGCTGGCCGGCGTAGGTGGAGTCGGCCCGGACGATGGTGATCTCCGGGTGCATCAGCCGCTGCCGGAACAGCACTTTCTTCGCCGCGTCGCGGTCGGTGACGTCGGCCGGGGTCACCATGACGAACAGCGGCAGGCCCTTGGTGTCCACCACCAGGTGCCGCTTGCGCCCGTTGACCCTCGTCGCCGCGTCGTAGCCGCAGGAGTCCTAGTAGTACTTCGTTAGGTTGATTTGATCTTGTGGTCGTGGCGGTG
The DNA here is from genome assembly GCF_040611255.1 of Kitasatospora sp. NPDC002965. Lineage (NCBI taxonomy): Bacteria > Bacillati > Actinomycetota > Actinomycetes > Kitasatosporales > Streptomycetaceae > Kitasatospora > Kitasatospora sp. NPDC002965. The sequence goes on from NZ_JBEXNT010000039.1 coordinate 64,380, forward strand.
CATGCTGCGGTCTGTGGATCTTGGTGAGGTGGAGAAGCTTCGTGGAG